>DXOJ01000667.1 GCA_019412865.1 Bacteroides sp.
TCTGGAAAAGAACCGGATTCCAACAAGCTTTTCTGCGGGCAATAAGTTTTCCTTTCTCATCTTTCACAGGTGTACAAGTTGAATCGATTCCAGCCAATACAGCTTGTGAATCTTTGATCGAGAACACACCGTCAGCGGCAAGTTTTGGGGCAGTCCATTCTTTGGAACCTTTCGGCTTACGACATACCCAGATGCAACAATCCGGATTGCGTTCTTTGGTGCCTCCGAAGAAAGAGGCTACGAGATCACCGTTCTTCAGTTCTACAATTGTAGCTCCGTGACATTCGGGGAAAGAAGCTTTTTCGTACAGGAATTCATCACTTAGAATAGCCGTATTCCGGGTGGGGATGTCTACACTGAAGTGATATTTTCCCGATCCGATCTTTTCCTTCCGTCCATCTGGTAGATGTACTTCGCCTGTTGTATTGGCAGGAAGCTCGATATCCCATTCCAGGTGAGTAGGAGTCTTTGCCCACCGACTGGTTATTTTCCCGTAGATACTCATGTATGATGCATCTACATTGCTTAATTCCTGGATTTCAAAAGCCGGTTGGAAAACGATATGTTTGTAACCGGACTTCCAGCGGTCTGCACGAATACCTGCCAGATTATTGAAACACCAAGGTAATAAATCGCCTAAAAGCATCACGTGATTACCACTGTTCATTTCAGGATTGGCTGTATCACCATTCCATAATTCCCAAATAGTGGTAGCACCTTTTTCAACCATATATCCCCAGGAAGGATATGTTTTATTGGTAGCCAGTAAATAAGCTACATCGGCATGTCCACGGCGGCTTAATTCACGTAATAACCATTGTACACCGATTACTCCAGTACTTATATGTCCTTTGTTGGTCGTAATAATAGAAGCTACAGCATTTTGGGCTACTGCATTGATCTGATTTTTAGGAACCAGTCCGAAAGCAAGTGGCAAAATATTGGCAGTAACCGTGTTGTTGCCATAGAAAATACTATCCGGATATAAGGCATGCCCCGGTACGGGAGAGGTACTTTCTTTTACATGCAAAAAACGAGCATTGAATGCATCTTTTATGCGATGTTCCAAATCTTCCCATTCTTCTGCATCAGCTTTCAGCCCTTGCAGACTTGCAAAGCGGTGCATCAGTTGTAACACTTTTAGATAATAGGCGGTTGCAATCAAATCTCCATCAGTCTTGCGGGATGGGTCTTTACTGTGAATCAACTCCAATGATTCGGGTGGAACGCACCAGTCACCATATTTATCTTTGGTGATGATATATTCCTCTGTCATGTAGTATTCGCGGATATGAGATACCCATTTTTTGATAGCCGGATAATTCTCCTCGATCGGACGTTTGTCTCCAAAATTTGTGAAAAGCATGTCGCAGGCCATAGGTAAAGCGGCAGGCCAGGTCACATTATCCGAGTAATAATTCCAGTATGCCGGGGCCACATCAGGAATACAGCCGTCTTCCCGTTGTGCTTCGCGAATGTCACGCGTCCATTTGGTGTACATTGCATAATTATCGAAAAGCATACTCTCTCCCCAACACCCCATGGTACGGTCGCCCAACCATGGTTGGCGTTCATTCCGTTGTGGACAGTCTACCGGCATACCTTTATAATTACTCCGGATTCCCCAGAATGCATTACGGATAATCTTATTCAGAGTCTCGTCAGAACAGCTGAAAGTTCCGGTATGTTCCATTTCATCTTCTACTACCTCGGCAACGAAATCTTCAGCCTTCGCATTCGGATAACCACTAACTTCTACATAGCGAAATCCATGATAGATAAAACGAGGTGCCCAGGTAGCATCTTTTGTTTCACGTCCACTGACAACATACACATCTGTAGAACGGGCATCCCTGAAATTTCTGGTGTAAAGTTCACCGTTGCTTTGCAGACTTTCTGCGAAACGGAGGCGGATACTGTCACCAGCCTGTCCTTTAACTCGGAAACGTACCCATCCTGCCATATTCTGACCGATATCCAAGATATATTTATTGCCGAGCTTTTTAATGGAAACAGGTTTCAACGTTTCTGTGACTTCCATACCCGGCATCATTTGCGCACGCAATGTTCCCGAAGGAATGCTCACACGTTGTGCCGGCATCCAGCTTTTATCATCATACCCGGTTTGAGTCCAGTTTCCTAACTCTTTACGGGCGTCGTACTCTTCACCATCGTATTCATTATTACTACGAATAGGACCGTCAGTAGTCAATTTCCAGGTAGTGTTTGTAGCAATCGTTTCTTTGCTGCCGTCTGCATATTCCACAATCAGATTCAACCGAAGTTTAGGATAGCCGAAAGTCGGTATCTTATACGGTTTATAGTTTTGGCGCATCGTATAGAAACGACCATTTCCGAGAGTTACTCCAATAGCATTCTCTGTTTGAAGCAACGATGTGACATCATAGGTGTTGTACAGAATCGTTTTCCGATAGTCGGTAGGAGCAGGAGCCAGAACCTGATTGCCGATACGTTGTCCGTTGATAAACAGTTCATACAATCCCATTCCGGCGATGTGCACAGTGGCACGTTTCACTTCTTTCTTCAATGCAAATTCTTTGCGGAGATAGCGAGCTGCCAAGCGGCTCCATTGTGTTTCGCTGTCTCCGGGAGCAGCTTTATCCAAACCGATCCATTGCCCTTGCCAATCTGCTTCATTAAACAGTCCTGTAGTCCAGAAAGCCGGAGTACTCCAATCTGTTGTCCCTTTGTTGGTGTCGATTTTCACTTTCCAATAGTAGGGAGCATTACGCTTTAGCGTTTTTCCCTGATAAGCGATCCATTGGGAAACGTCAGATTCAATCTTTCCTGAATCCCAGATATCCCCTTTTCCTTGTTCCAATAGCTCCGGGGTAGATGCAACAAGAATGTGATACGCAGTTTGTATCACATTCTGTTCATTCGATTCGATGCGCCAACTCAATCGAGGTTGGCGCACATCAATACCTGCCGGATTTTTCAACTGTTCTGTTCGCAGGTCAGTGATACCTATGGCTGCGTATATGGACCCGGTAAAGAGCAGAAGAGAAAATAGGAATAATATAAATATTCTTTTATTCATGAGCATAAGTTATATAAAAAGAGTAATTGCTTACTTTGGCACCGAATGGAAACTAGGCTCCGGCACCTTGCCGGTCTGGTAACTCTGTCCAGTCCTTTTCCATATAGTTTTTACTGCTGTCCACTACAATCAGGATATGATCGTTTCCACTGCAATAACCACTGTCATGTTGAAATTTGTGCACTCCGTTATCAAATTCTCCGATGTATTCCAGTTTACCGTCTTTCGTAGTGTACCACCAGGCATTCTTTTTCGCACCGCTAATTTTATTGAAATCAACTTCCATTGGACGTCCGGTGTAGTTGTATACCATCAGATAATCATTACCACGTGTAGCAATGGCGCGGTCATAGCGTTCTCCATTCTGTCCTACGATGACAGACTGATCGGGTATGCGTTCGAAGAACGGGAAAGTCAGCATCAGGTTTTTCAGATACTTCATTTGATTGTAACCCGGATCATCCAGTGCTTCATACCAAGGCTTTTTAGCGCCATAAGCACCACCTACACCCGGTTTGATAAATTGCATGATAGAATTATGACCGTATGTATGTCCGAAAGAACCGGCAAATACCGACCAGTAAGCATACCGGCGTACATCATAGTCTTTCCAGAGCAATTCATTCTCATCATGCAGGCCATGAGGAATTTCTTCGTAAATCGGTTCACCGTCAATCACGGGTTTCATAGGCTTCATGGCCAAGCTACGCTCTACGAAACGCCAGTTATCTTCTTCCGTATTTTCTTCGATAGGATAATCACCGTCTCCGAAACGTTGTCCGTAGCGGCGGTGTCCGCTTTGAAACATGTTGAAATCCAACCAGGGAGCATTGTTAAACCAAGTAGCAGAAGTTGTTCTTCCACGCGGATGGAATGTCATCAGGTGATTCTTGTCGATAGCTTTGATAGAAGTGGCCAGAGCTTCCCATTCAGCGGTTTTCACATCGCCACGGATGTCTCCGCCGATAAACCAGATAATGTTCGGTTCGTCCTTATAACGTTCTGCCAGAAACTTACCGTATGCTTTTGCCTGGTCAACAGTCATTTCACCCCGGTTCACAGGACTTCCCCAAATACAGACCATACCAATATACAAACCCTTCTTTGCTGCTGTACGGATAATATAATCCATGTGATCCCAATAACCGTATACACCTTTTTGATTGATGTTTTTGAAGTTATATCCGTCAATCATCGAATACTGTCCGTAGATATTCATAGATGGAACATTATTCAATGTTTGAACCTGAATCACATTATATCCGCGGCGTTTACATTGTTCCAGATAATATTCGGCTTCATCCCGGTTCAAGCGTTCGGGTAATAACCATCCCGTTTCGCCTAACCAAAAGAAAGGAGCACCGTTTTCATGTTTCAGGTAACGTCCCTCTTCGGAAACTACAAGCTTTCCGTTGTTCCAGGGAATGTACGTCTTTTGCGTTTTCTTCTGTGCTGCTGCCGGGATAACTAAAGTTAGCAACAGCAATAAGAGAGGAAGAATCTTGAATTTTCTCATTGTATTTTATCGTTTTTAGTTTATTACTTTGTGGTGAGTTTCTCGTATTCAATAGCAGCCAGAATAAATGAACCGACCGATTTCGGATCATTCTCTATGATCGGTTCACTGATATAATATTCAAATGAGCCGTCACGGTATCTTTTCGAGTCTCCGCCCAATCCTGCCACTGCACAGCAGTTAGTGATTGTATAGCTACCATCTTCTTCAAGACGGGTGAATGTCTTTACCATTCCATCAAAGGCTTTCTTTGTCGGTTCGATATATTCGTTGCCAAGATATCCTTTATTGATAGCTTTGGCGAGAGTGTAGACAAACAAGGCAGTAGCAGATGACTCCAGATAATTACCTTCCCGTGCTCCCTGATCGGTCACCTGATACCAGGTTCCTGATTGAGGATCCTGATATTTAACAATCGTTTTTGCCAATCCTTGCAAAATCTGTATAATACTGTCGCGTCCGGCAGTTTCCTGTGGCAGGAAGTCCAGTACATCTACGATAGCCGCTCCGTACCATCCGATGCTGCGACTCCAGAAATTAGGAGAGCAACCCGTTTCGGGATTTGCCCATTTCTGTTCCCGGCTTTCATCCCATCCGTGATAATACAATCCTGTTGCAGGATCATAAGTCTTACTATTTATTAAAAGAATCTGCTTCTTCGCTTCGTCAAATAAAGCCGGTTCATTGAAAGTGGCTCCATATTGAACCAGATAGGGAGAAGCCATAAAGATTCCGTCCAGCCACATTTGATGAGGGTATCTCAATTTATGCCAGAACCCTCCTTCACTGGTGCGGGGCTGCTCTGTCATTTGTTTGCGCAAAGTATCCATGGCAATTTTGTAACGTTCGTCTCCGGTCTGTGCATAAAGATCAAAAAGAATCTTGCCGCCATTGACGTTATCAATGTTGAATG
>DXOJ01000668.1:0-1370 GCA_019412865.1 Bacteroides sp.
GTGATCTTTCTTCTTTCAGATTATCGGCCAGGTCAACCATCGCCACATTACCGCCCACGTTCTCCACATGCAAATCTTCGTCGAAAGCTTGCGGAGCACGGAAACCGGATGAGTAACTGAAACGAAGATTGATGTTTTCTGTCGGGTTATACCGCAGATTGGCACGCGGACTGAATATCACATGGTCAATCAGGTTATGTTTATCCAAACGACCGCCAATCAGAAATCCCCAATGCTCATTCTTCCATTCATTCTGAAAGAAAGCACTACCGATATTCACTTTCTGGTCTACTGTACGGTGGTATCCCCACATATTGTCTTCCAGTTTATCCTGATTGAATTCTATTCCGGCAGTCAGGTCAGCAGGCATGAAGATACATTTTCCGAAACTATAGACATATTGCGATCCTGCCATCCAGTTTAAGTCGGTGGTGTTTCCGTAAGCATTCGGATCCTGCCCGCCACCATAATAGCTGTCACGATTGATATGCTGCGCTGATGCAAACACATTGAAACGATGTTTCTCGTTAGGTGAGAAATAGTCAAATTTCAGTCCTCCACCATTGATCGAGTGTTCGGTCTGTTCCGCCACATTCGCTTCGTGAGGCGGACGGTTCAACAAGTCTCCTCCCCTACGGAATTCTTCCATGTGATGATATTCAAAAGTTAGTTTCGAATATGTCGTTGTTTTCAGGAATGAACGGAAACCGATGGTCTGGCCGTGTATCTTGGGGATTTCAGAATATCCGTCATCATCATGGTCATACGCAGAACGATGGCGATTCTGACCGAAGATATACAAACCGGCACGCTGGTCATCCGTCACAAGTGATGCATTCAGTGCTGTACTGTTGTCAAAAGCATCGCCATCACCAATACCTGTAATGGTATGCGACAACATACCGGAATTGCGCATCGGTTCTTTGGTAATGATATTGATTGTTCCGGCAATAGCAGACGAGCCGAACAAAGCCGATCCGCCTCCACGCATCACTTCCACACGTTCTATCATACTGGCAGGAATCTGCTCGATGCCATACACACCGGACAGTGCACTAAAAATGGGACGGGAATCGAGCAGGATTTGCGTATAAGGACCATCCAATCCATTGATGCGCACTTGCTGGAAGCCGCAATTCTGACAATTAGACTCTACACGGACACCCGGCTGAAAGCTCAATCCTTGTGCCAAAGTCGTAGAATTGGTATTCTCAAAAATTTTCAAGTCCACCACATTCACCAGTGTCGGAGCCAGGCGACGGATAGTCTCGTTACGATTGGCAGATACTACTACGCCATCCAAGGCAACTGCATCTTCTTCTATCTCGAAATCTTCTTCCAATGTGCGCCCTTTCTTCAGCGTCACATTC
>DXOJ01000668.1:1380-3559 GCA_019412865.1 Bacteroides sp.
CCGTCTGACGGTTTTATACCCCACCGAACTAACTTCGAGCACAAAATTGCCTTCGGGAAGATTTTTCAAAAAATAATGCCCGGTAGCATCGGTTACCGTTCCGATGGTCGTACCTTTCAAGGCGACTGTTATATAGGGCAAGTGTTCCTTAGTGTTTTTATCAAGAATATGGCCAACGATATTGGCGTCTGACTTACGTAATTCAGGATGATTAGGATATTCATGAGCTTGTCCTTCAAGGGCAGGCAACAATGTGCAGCACAGGCAGACAAGCGAAAAGATGTATTTCTTCATTTTTCGTTTGTTATTCGTTTTCGATAAGTATTCACATGGATAGACAGATAATACTCTACCTCATGCAAGGTACGGTATCATCATTCAAAGAATGGAGAAACGAATAGCCGGAGGTGCTCTAAGTCCCACTACCCCATGATACGGACAGTGATAGTGAGCATACGGCGAACGGCCGAGCAACAAATACAATAAGAAAGGAATAAAAAGGGAAAGAGCAAAAACTACGGCTGCACCGTCTGCCGTTAAATGAGACAGAAAATGAATCAGCAACAGTTCGACTGTAGAGTGTTTATGTGCCGCCCCTTTCTTAAACGGGTGTGAATGGACGATTGTCACGCCATTGACCACATGCACGTGGGCAAAGAATGTGAAGCTTACCAGATACGACACAAACAGTATCGGTAAGAAGTAGCGTGTAATATTCAATAACAATCGTTTCACCTCGTTTTTTCTTTGAGGCGGCAAAGATACGAACTATTTACTTAACAATCAATGAATCTACAAAATTCTGTTAATATACCGCCGAAGCTATGATTTGAATAAATAGAATCAGGAATACCATGGCAATCGGATAAACAGTTGCGTAAGCTACGCTCGGTATGTTACTGTCCACCATTGAATCGGCAGCAGCAAGTCCCGGAGTACTCGTCATACCTCCCGTTATCGTTCCCAGCAAATCGAGCAGACTGATTTTAAATACCAGACGTCCGACAATAGCGGCAACAAGCATCGGTACCAATGTGATGGCAGCTCCTACTCCGAACATCAGCAATCCGCTTTCCTGGAAAGTGGCTACCAGATTCTTACCGGCAGAAGTTCCCACTTCGGCTAGAAAAAGAAGCAGACCTAACTGGCGCAACAACTGATTGGCAGGTCCGGACATAGACCAGATGATGGGGCCTGTCTTACCAATCGCACTCAACACAAGGGCTACCATCAATACTCCGCCGGTCAGTCCCGGAGAGAATGACAGACTATCAGAGAAAGATATATTTATTTTGCCGAACAGCACTCCCAGTACAATACCCATTGCAATGGGGAAGAAATCCGTATCAGACAGTTTCTTCGCATTGTTACCCAACAGGCGGGCTACTCCTTTAAGTCCTTCTTTCTCACCGACAACCATCAATTTATCGCCAAACTTCAAAGCAAGATCGGGAGATGGAGACAAATCAATACCGCTTCGACGGACACGGGTCACTGTACAACCAAAGTTTTTCTGTAAGTTCAAATCACCCAGTTGTTTATTTATCATGTCCTTTTTGGTCAACAGTAAAGATTCTATTTCCTGCGTTTTATCCAAAGGCAGTTCGCCTTCTTCTCTCTTACCGATCAACACAGCAAGCTGATTCAATGATTCTTCACTACCTACGGCTTGTATATAGTCTCCTTCACGCAGCACTGTATGGGCTGTAGGAATAGATATTTCATCATTGTGTTTCAGACGGGAAATAACAGCGCCCGTCATACCGCGTGCATTAATTTGCATCAGGTTACGGTCGAACACATGCGAATTGGTGACACGGTAGATGCAAGTAGTCAGTTCTGGGAATTGTCCGCGACGTTCTATCTCCAGGCGACGGGCTTCTTTATCCAAATCTACCCGCATAATTTTAGGTAACAGTTTGACAAACAGAATCACGCCGATTACTCCAAACGGATATGCGATACCGTAAGCAATGGATGCCAAAGGAGAATTGGTACTGTCAATAGCAACCGCCAGACCCGGCGTACTGGTCAACGCACCGGCAATCAGACCGACAATACTCGGTGTATCAATATCAAATGCGTACTTCAACCCGACTGCGGTCAGGCAGGCGGAACAAATTATAAGCATAGTAATGAGAATCAGCGTCTTTCCTTTACTGCGGAAAGAATCGAAGAA
>DXOJ01000669.1:0-1892 GCA_019412865.1 Bacteroides sp.
ACGGATACCTTCACATCGGTCATGCCAAAGCTATTTGCCTTGATTTCGGCATCGCAGAAAAACACGGCGGTGTATGTAACCTTCGTTTCGACGACACAAACCCTACCAAGGAAGATGTGGAATATGTAGAAGCTATCAAAGAAGATATCCAATGGTTAGGCTACCAGTGGGGAAATGAATATTATGCTTCTGACTACTTCCAGCAATTATGGGATTTCGCGATCCGCCTGATACAGGAGGGAAAAGCATATATCGACGAACAAAGTTCCGAACTGATCGCACAGCAGAAAGGCACTCCTACCCAACCGGGTGTGGAAAGCCCTTACCGGAACCGTCCTATCGAAGAGAGCCTCGAACTTTTTAAGAAAATGAATAGCGGCGAGATCGAAGAAGGCGCCATGGTGCTTCGTGCCAAGATTGACATGGCTAATCCGAATATGCACTTCCGCGATCCGATTATTTACCGTGTAGTGAAACACCCGCACCACCGTACGGGTACTACCTGGAAAGCTTATCCGATGTATGACTTCGCCCACGGACAGAGTGACTTCTTCGAAGGAGTGACTCATTCTCTGTGTACACTTGAATTTGTGGTACACCGTCCGCTTTACGACCTCTTCATCGATTGGTTGAAAGAAGGAAAAGACCTGAACGACAACCGTCCCCGTCAGACTGAATTCAACAAACTGAATCTAAGCTATACCCTGATGAGCAAACGTAACCTGCTCACACTGGTGAAAGAAGGATTGGTAAACGGATGGGACGACCCCCGTATGCCGACTATCTGCGGTTTCCGCCGTCGCGGTTATTCACCGGAGTCCATTCATAAGTTTATCGATAAAATCGGTTATACCACTTACGATGCCCTGAACGACATCGCCCTGTTGGAAAGCTCTGTCCGGGATGATTTGAACAGCCGTGCTACCCGTATATCTGCCGTTATCAACCCGGTAAAACTGATTATCACCAACTATCCGGAAGGACAGGTTGAGGAACTGGAAGCAATCAACAATCCGGAAGATCCGGAAGCAGGAAGTCACCTGATCGAGTTCAGCCGCGAGTTGTGGATGGAACGCGAAGACTTCATGGAAGATGCTCCCAAGAAATATTTCCGCATGACACCGGGACAGGAAGTACGTCTCAAAAATGCTTATATCGTGAAATGTACCGGTTGCAAGAAAGACGAAAACGGTGTAATCACAGAAGTATATTGCGAATATGACGCAAATACCCGCAGTGGTATGCCGGATGCTAACCGCAAGGTGAAAGGTACGCTCCACTGGGTAAGCTGTAACCACTGCCTGCAAGCAGAAGTACGTTTGTACGACCGCCTGTGGAAAGTGGAAAATCCACGCGACGAACTGGCTGCCATCCGCGAAGCAAAAAATTGTGAAGCACTGGAAGCCATGAAGGAAATCATTAATCCGGACTCATTGAAAATTCTGCCCAACTGCTACATAGAGAAGTTCGCAGCTACCCTGCCTCCACTCTCCTACCTGCAGTTCCAACGGATCGGTTACTTTAATATCGATAAAGAATCAACCCCGGAAAAACTAATCTTCAACCGCACAGTAGGGTTGAAAGACACATGGGGGAAGATTAATAAATAACTAAGCTTTCAAGCTTAACTTTACAATGGGGCTGTGTCAAAAGGATCATCATCAAAACTTTTGCAACAGCCCCATCTTAGCAATTAAAAATCTAAAATAAAATGGGTAGGAAAAATTCACCATCAGCAAAAAAGGAACTAGTCACACTAATCACAAACTACGAAGAAGCAAAAGCAGAAAACCGACAACTTTATCTGGATGCTGACCAATTGGCTGACATCGCTGACTGGTATGCCTCCGAACGAAAATTCAAAGAAGCACAAGAAGCAATCACTTACGGGC
>DXOJ01000669.1:1902-3096 GCA_019412865.1 Bacteroides sp.
CTTACGGGCTTAAAATACATCCGGGAAATACAGATTTGCTTATAGAACAAGCCTATCTTTACCTGGACACCCAAAAGCTACAAAAAGCAAAGAAAGTGGCAGATTCAATTACCGAAGAATTTGACTCCGAAGTGAAACTGCTGAAAGCCGAACTATTGCTGAATGGAGGAAAACTGGAAGAAGCCCAATGGCTGTTAAGCACAATAGCGGATGCCGATGAACTGGAAACAATCATTGATGTTGTCTTTCTCTATCTGGACATGGGATATCCGGAAGCAGCCAAAGAATGGCTCGACAAAGGGAAATCCCGCTATGCCGAAGATGAAGAATATATGGCTCTCACAGCCGATTATCTGGCATCGACCCATCAGGTAGAACCGGCCATCACCTATTACAACAAACTCATTGACAAATCCCCGTTCAACCCGTCCTACTGGATGGGGCTGGTGAAATGTTACTTTGTTCAGGAACAAATAGACAAAGCCATCGAAGCCTGTGATTTTGCATTGGCAGCCGACGATCAGTACGGAGAAGCTTACGCCTACAAGGCACATTGTTTCTTCTATCTGAACAATTCGGATGAAGCCATCGAGAATTACCAAAAGGCGATTGAGTTCAAATCCATTCCCCCCGAACTGGGTTATATGTTTATGGGAATATCCTACGGCAATAAAGAAGAATGGCAGAAAGCCGATGACTATTACGACAAAGTAATCGCACGTTTTGAAGAAAACGGAGACAAACAGTCTATTTTATTGATAGACACTTATACCAGCAAAGCTTTCGCCCTGTCACATCTGGCAAGGTATGAAGAAGCGCATGAGTTATGCGAAAAAGCCAAAGAGATAAACCCGAATGAGGGATTGATTTATCTGACAGAGGGGAAACTATACCTCGCAGAGGAACTGGAAGACGAAGCTGCCATCTCTTTCGAAAAAGCGATAGAGACGAACCCTAACATAGAAATGTGGTATATGATTGCCTCTGCTTATTCGGAAAGTGACTATCTGTTCGAAGCGAAAGAATACTTTGAGAAAGCATACCAGATGAATCCGAAATACGAAGACGTGACGGAGAAATTGAGTGTTCTTTGCCTTATGCACGGCGAAATCGACAACTTCTTTAAATATAATAAGGAATGCGAGCATCCATTGGAAGAAGACATGATTCTGGATCTGTTGAACAGTCCCGAAC
>DXOJ01000067.1 GCA_019412865.1 Bacteroides sp.
CTGCGGAGTAGCGGCTTTTTTATTCTTTAACTAAAAAAAGATGCAGTCAAGTGCAGTGATTGGGACTTTCGTGCGTCTAATAAGTAAAGAAACAAAATGTTCATTGAATATCAGGAGGGTCGTGAGACCATGCTTATATTATATAAATTCTCTCTCTTTAACATTAATCGCAGCTATATCGTAAAAAAATACGGTGTAGCTGCAACTTTTTTAGGGGACTTCCCCGTCTAATGGAATAGTTGTAACCATTGAAACAGCTGTTACGATTGAAGATGAATTGAATATTATTGTGTGTAAAAAGAAAGGGGAAACGCTTATAACGGCGAATCCCCTTTTTTATTGATTACTTCATTCCTTTTTATTCGGCAGTCAGCTCAATTACGCGGCTGAAAGCTTGATTTGTTGTGAAAGCATTGATTCCCACTTTCATCAGATAATCTCCTGAATAAGTATTCTCATTGGCAGCCAGATTCGATTTGGAATTCGGCATCAGGTTGATTTCTTTCACCTTATACATTTTCTTCGTATCCAGTCCCTGAAGTTTTACCGGGAGCAGTTTCTCACCGAAACGTGGGTGGATATCATAGGTATAAAGTACAGCTTTGTTCTTATCCGGTGAGGTATACATGAGAGACATGTGATTGCCATCGTAGGGAGAAACCAGTCTGTATTGATCGCCGTCCAGAATCACTTTTTTCAGACGCGTCCAGTTGGCAACCGCATTCTGGCAATAAGTCTGTTCATCTGC
Source organism: Bacteroides sp. (assembly GCA_019412865.1). Lineage (GTDB taxonomy): Bacteria > Bacteroidota > Bacteroidia > Bacteroidales > Bacteroidaceae > Bacteroides. Next base: position 749 of record DXOJ01000067.1, read on the forward strand.
ATTCAGTTCCTTCAGTCCGAGGTCAAAGCCCAGTTTGCACATACTTGCCACATCCGTACGGAACTTCACGCTTGTCTTCTTGTTCCAGCTGGTTACGTGTGCACACATGGCCTTTGCCGGGAAGATTTGTGAGAATCCCCACTGGATAAACAGACGTTCTATCGGGTCTGTGTTGTCGCTGCACCAAAATTCTGTGTAATATTTCAGAGCTTCGTAGTCGCAACGGGCGCCACCGCCGGAGCAGAGCATCATTGGCACGTTCGGATATTTGTCTTTGACGCGTTTCAATACATTGTATATACCACGTACATGGTCGATATAAAGTTGTCCCTGCTTATTTTTTAAATATGGAGAATAAACATTCGTAATTGGAGAGTTACAGTCCCATTTAAAGAAAGCCACTTCCGGATTCTCTGTCAGGATCTTATCCACTACGCCATATACAAAGTCCTGTACTTTCGGATTGCTAAGATCGAGTACCAGCTGGTTACGGTAATAGTATGTTTCGCGGTTAGGCAGCTGGATAGCCCAGTCGGGATGCTTTTCGAACAACTCACTTTTAGGGTTGACCATTTCGGGTTCAATCCAGATACCAAATTTCACTCCGGCTTTTTTGGCAGACTGTACAAGGGCAGGAATACCGCCCGGCAGTTTGGATCTCATCACTTCCCAGTCACCCAGTCCGGCATTGTCACTGTTGCGTGGGTGCTTGTTGCCAAACCAGCCGTCATCCAACAAGAACATATCTACACCAAGATGTTTAGCTTCTTTCATCAATTCGGCAAGCAGTTCCTCATTGAATTTGAAGTAAGTATTTTCCCAGTTGTTTAATAAAGTCATGCGGTCGCCTTGTCCGTCTTTCAGCTGGTAGTTGCGTGCCCATGCGTGAAGGTTGCGGCTGGCTTCGCCCGTGCCGTTGTTGCTGAAAGTAAAGATGAATTCAGGAGTTGTAAACACTTCATTCGGCTTCAGTTCATAATCAGATGCATAAGGATTGATGGCGGGGATTACACGGAGGTTACCTACGTTGTCCACTTCGAAAGTGAACTGGAAGTTTCCTGTCCATCCGATAGTACCTAGCATGGCACGTCCCTGTGCTTCCTGTGCCGGTTGTTCAAAACCAAGCTCGAAGAACGGGTGGGTGTGCATGGCAGCACGGCTTCCCAGTTTGGTGTCGATCACCTTTTTGCCAAACAACAGAGGTTGTGTGCTCATTTGTGCTTCTTTTGCCCAATCGCTGCTGAATTCTGTCAGGTAATATTCGTTTCCGGAGAAATAAAGCATTGTGGAAGCATAACGCCATAAGGTCACAGGCTTTTTTTCTGCATGTTTGATTTCACTCCACGTCTTGATGACGTTTTCTTTCGGATAAGCGATGTAATGCAGTGTGACTTCCACCGGGTATTGATCGTCTTTTAGTTGAATGATCGTTTCCGTTCCGCCCGCCACTGCCTTCTGCTCGGATGATATATAGCGGAGAATCGTACTCGGGTTCCCGTCATTGTGCGTGATGGCTACAGCCGGTTCAAAATAATCTTCGGCGCCGGAGCCCGGATATACTTCCCATCCGCGGGTGGATACGCTACCGTCACTTCCTCCTTTTACGTAAGGAGAAAAGTTGTTGATGTCTTTCTCGTTCAGTAACTTATCGCCCAGATAAGCCTGATAGAGTCGTCCGTTAGGAGCTACTTGGAGAATTAAGTCAGTGTTGTCCGTTGCGATGCGGATAACGTTCTTTTCTTGGGCGTCCACTTGCGCCAGGGTAAACAATGCCATAAGTAATACGAAAAGTTTCTTCATGGTTTTTTAATAATTAATTAGGTATTAGTTAGTTTGTGGGCATAGAATGCCGCAAAGATAATTATAATGGCATAGAAATGAATCATTTCACCACAGATTATTTCTTTCCTCTGTATACTCGGTGTCCTCTGTGGTGAAATAGAAATGTTCATAACCAGTGCAGAAATAAGGGATAAAGTAAATAACCACAGCATGTTCATTTGTTTAAAGAGATGTATAAAAGATAGAATGATTCAGCTTTATAAATTCTTTCTTTTTTTACTTGCTTATTTCGTTTGATTTCCATACTTTTAGCCTTCGTAAACCCTTTAAAAATTGATCCTATGGACAACATTCTTTTCTGGCTGGTTCCAGTCGCTTCCGTGTTAGCCCTCTGCTTTGCTTGTTACTTTCATAAGCAAATGATGAAAGAGAGCGAAGGTACACCCCAAATGATAAAGATAGCTGCTGCTGTGCGCAAAGGAGCTATGTCTTATCTGAAACAGCAATACAAAATAGTAGGCTGGGTATTCTTGGGGTTGGTTATTCTGTTTTCAATTATGGCCTATGGCTTTCATGTACAGAATGCATGGGTTCCCATTGCTTTTCTTACAGGCGGATTTTTCTCCGGACTTTCCGGATTTCTAGGGATGAAGACGGCGACTTATGCATCGGCTCGTACCGCTAATGCTGCCCGCACTTCTCTGAATGCAGGGTTGAGGATTGCTTTCCGAAGCGGCGCGGTGATGGGATTAGTTGTAGTTGGTCTGGGATTGCTCGATATATCTTTCTGGTATCTGTTGTTGAATGCAGTGATTCCTGCTGATGCGCTGACACCTACTCATAAACTCTGTGTAATTACTACTACCATGCTGACTTTCGGTATGGGTGCTTCTACGCAAGCACTCTTTGCCCGTGTAGGTGGTGGTATCTATACGAAGGCAGCCGATGTTGGAGCCGACTTGGTAGGTAAAGTAGAAGCCGGAATTCCGGAAGATGACCCTCGTAATCCTGCCACCATTGCCGATAATGTCGGTGACAATGTCGGTGACGTAGCCGGTATGGGAGCCGACTTATATGAATCTTACTGTGGCTCGATTCTGGCAACAGCTGCACTGGGTGCTGCTGCTTTTATCCATTCGGCAGATACAGTGATGCAATTCAAGGCGGTTATTGCTCCGATGTTGATTGCAGCTGTTGGTATTATCCTTTCTATTATAGGTATATTTGCTGTCCGTACTAAAGAGAATGCAACTATGAAAGATTTGCTCGGTTCGTTGGCTTTCGGTACGAACCTTAGCTCCGTGCTTATTGTTGCAGCTACATTCTTAATCCTGTGGTTCTTGCAGCTTGATAACTGGATTTTGATTTCTTGTGCCGTAGTAGTCGGATTGTTGGTAGGTATTGTCATCGGACGTTCTACGGAATATTACACTTCCCAATCCTATCGCCCTACCCAAAAACTAAGTGAAAGCGGTAAGACTGGACCTGCTACCGTTATTATTTCCGGTATTGGTTTGGGTATGCTTTCAACGGCTATTCCTGTGATCGCAGTGGTTGTCGGTATCATAGCTTCCTATTTGTTAGCTTCCGCAGGTGATTTTGCCAATGTCGGTATGGGACTGTATGGCATCGGTATTGCAGCTGTTGGTATGCTTTCTACCTTAGGTATCACATTGGCAACGGATGCTTACGGTCCGATTGCGGATAATGCGGGAGGTAATGCGGAAATGTCCGGCCTGGGTGCTGAAGTTCGCAAACGTACTGATGCGCTCGATTCATTGGGTAACACAACTGCCGCCACGGGAAAAGGTTTTGCTATAGGTTCCGCTGCACTGACAGGTTTGGCTTTGCTGGCTTCTTATATTGAAGAAATCCGAATCGGTCTGACACGTCTTGGTAATGTGGACCTGACTTTTGCAGATGGAAGTTCTATCAGCGTAGCAAATGCCACTTTTATCGACTTCATGGATTATTACGAAGTACACTTGATGAATCCGAAAGTACTTTCGGGCATGTTCCTCGGTTCAATGATGGCTTTCCTGTTTTGTGGTTTGACAATGAATGCAGTAGGGCGTGCGGCAGGACACATGGTTGACGAAGTGCGCCGCCAGTTCCGTGACATAAAGGGTATTCTGACTGGAGAAGCCGAGCCGGATTACGAACGTTGTGTTGAAATATCGACAAAGGGTGCGCAGCGTGAGATGGTTATTCCTTCCTTGATTGCTATTGTTGCTCCGATTCTTACAGGATTTATCTTTGGTGTTCCCGGCGTACTCGGTCTGCTGATTGGTGGCTTGAGCAGTGGTTTCGTATTGGCTATCTTTATGGCTAACGCCGGAGGTGCATGGGATAACGCAAAGAAATATGTGGAAGAAGGTAACTTTGGTGGAAAAGGCGGTGAAGTGCATAAAGCAACCGTAGTAGGAGATACAGTAGGTGATCCGTTTAAAGATACCTCCGGTCCGAGCTTGAATATTTTGATAAAGCTTATGAGTATGGTCGCCATTGTGATGGCAGGACTTACTGTTGCTTGGAGTTTATTCTAAAAAAGCAGAAGAGAAATAAGAAAAAGGAGACAAAACAAGTCTCCTTTTTCTTATTTGAATTACCTTTGTGTCAAAATAGAAGCAATAAATATGTTATTACCTTATTTGAACGAGAATCTGATTGAGGCCGGATGTGATGAGGCCGGTCGTGGGTGTTTGGCGGGAGCGGTATATGCTGCTGCAGTTATTCTTCCGAAGGATTTTAAGAATGAACTGTTGAATGATTCCAAACAACTGACGGAAAAGCAACGTTATGCATTACGTGAGGTAATAGAGAAAGAAGCGATTGCTTGGGCGGTTGGCATTGTGTCACCGGAAGAAATTGATGAAATAAATATCCTGCGGGCTTCTTTTCTGGCGATGCATCGTGCAGTGGACCAGTTGTCCACCCGTCCCCAACATTTACTGATCGACGGTAATCGTTTCACTAAATACCCCGGTGTTCCTCATACTACAGTAGTGAAAGGAGACGGGAAATATCTTTCAATAGCAGCAGCTTCTATTTTAGCCAAAACATATCGAGACGATTATATGAACCGCCTTCACGAAGAATTTCCGTATTATGATTGGGACCACAATAAAGGTTATCCAACTAAGAAACATCGTGCCGCCATTGCCGAACGTGGCACTACTCCTTACCATCGCATGACGTTCAACCTGTTGGGAGATGGACAGTTGACTTTGAACTTCTAAGGTCGCTTTATTTCATTTTGCACATATTTTCTACATTTTTTTGCAGAATAAGCACGATTTTGTTACGGATAACCGTGAAATTGTTCCGTTTAGGCTAAAAAAGTGTTGCCTAGTGCTTTTATTTGTTATTGAAATGCTATATCTTTGCGAACAATAATAAGAATTAAAAATATTGCTGTCCGATTAAACTCGACAACAATAAAAATAGTGTGCTCGACTG
>DXOJ01000670.1 GCA_019412865.1 Bacteroides sp.
ACTGAATATTAACTTTAGTCATTATGCTGCTTAATTTTGATTAGTTACTTATTAAAACACTATTTCCATCATAAGCTCTCCCTTATTTGCTAGATATACATTTATTTCCAGATAAACAAGGGAGAGCTTTTTGCACAAATCTTTCTAATTCATCATTTTTTTAATAATCTTTTTGCGGCTTCTGCATAACGTCTGCCTAGTATTATTTGGCTGTCTGCATCAAAATGAGGATCTTTCTCATTCTTCAGTGGCTTTAGCCCCTCGGACGAAACACAGGCGCTATTTGGAAGAAAAGAAGAAATATCCTTAATCATATCGTTAAATGGTTTCGTTCCTTCAGGTATATAAGGCTTCTTTGTCCAGTTCCATTCTGCCAATTGTCCTACAATGACAGGTAAATCAGGTATTCCCAAATCATTACGAAGATCCGTCATTAGCTTTATTATTTTCTTTTTATATCCTTCAGGATACTGACAATCTGTCTCTCCCTGATGCCAAATAATAGCTTTCAGTTTGCCATATTTCATTGCTTCCTTAGTTCGGCGTAAAGCTTCATTATAATAGAGCCCACCTGTTTTTTCTGTGCTCTTCAACCAAGAGCGGATGGAAGTACCGCCACGAGCATTTACTATCAAGCCTACCGGATGTTTTTTAGAAGCCATTGCTTTAGCAAAACTATATACAGGTCCCAAATATTCACCGGTAAGTCCCCTTCCGATAGTAGAATAACGATTTAAAGGATTTACTGCTAGCTCAAACTGGTCTTCGGCATTTAATAAATAAACATTCTGCATCGTATCCATCACCGCCGGAGAAAGTTTTCCTCGTCCGGCCATGTTAGATTGTCCAATACAAAGATACAAATCCATATTCTTCACAGGCTTGCCTGCATATACCATAGGTATTCCCAGTAACAATATCCCTACAAAAAGGGTGATTACATTTTTTCTCATTTTATTATTCTATCTTTTAAAAATTCAACTTACTGTTTTCCAAAAATTCAACCTCAATAATTGGTAAATAACGTTCTTCATCCGCCTTTTCCTGTACGCGTGTATTTGATGCTTTATCTTCTACCTCAACAATTTCTCCGAAAGCATCTTTCACACTAACAGATCCCTTCAAACGGATAGTTATATTATCCGTACGCATCGGCATTGTTTTCAAATGTATATATCCCAAATTTCGTTCTGTCTTTCCACTCCAAACGAGGGTATTTCCTGCATATACCTCTAACGGATAACTATTCTTACGCCACTCTCTTAACTTCAAACAGACATCATCAATATTCACCTCACGTTCAAGCTGATAAGTAATCCAAGCCGTACTAAGCTGCCCATCATTACTCCATTCACTAAGTTCATCATCATCATAACTTTTCGCTACATTCTGGCTATTAGCACCTGCTTTAGCCGAAACAATGCCTATATTAACTTTTTTATCTCTATATGAAGAGGATAATGGCGTTTCACCTTTATCTAATCGTCCTTTCAATGTCATTTGTGGCAAATAGTTACTTACCCCATCAACTTTTTCCACCGGAATAGTTTCTAAGGTTATAGAAGCCTCAGGAAGGCCTTTCGCTTTTGCTGTAAGTATCAATTTCCCGGCTTTCGTTGTACTACGGATAAGAACACGATTTACTCCACATTCTACAGGTAAGTCCTTACTAAGGATATAATTATCCTCACCCTGCGCAATACCACCGCGCCATTCAGCTTCACCTTTCAAATCAAATTTGACAATCCGATTATCCAATGGACAACGTTTTCCATCCTTATCTACTACCTCGAATTGAATAAGTGCCATATCTGCTCCATCGGCATGAAAACCTTCCGGATTTTGTATAGCTGTCAATCTTATATTTGTAGGCTCACCAACAGTAGTCAAGACATAGCGGCTCAATTCTTTTCCAGCCTTATTATAACTGACAGCCTCCAGTTTACCCGGTTTAAATGCCACTTTATCAAAAGTAAACAAAAAATCATACTCACGTTCTCCTTCACCTAATAGCCGGTCGTTCAAAAATAATTCCACTTTTTCCCCGGTAGATACTACATATACAGGTTTCACCGTATTTTCCGGATAATTCCAGTGACCAATTATATAAGTCTGTTCAGATTCTATATCTACCCAACCATTCCACATCACCTGATGCGCAAAGAACCCGTCTTTCTCTATACGCATAGCATCAGTCACACCACTACGACGATAATTTTCTGCTCCACGAAAGTGTGTATTACTATCAGAGAAAATAATCTTAGTTCCTCCAGCATTGATTCTCAATCCAGTCCCTGGACGCTCACGCCAATAATCATACCAGCGACGGACTAATTCAACCGCAAACATATCCTGATTATGATTATAGCTCTTGGCAGATGCTCCACGGTGTAAAGGACCGTCACCTTCCTTATGATACGGATAACTATAATCATCCCAATATTTCCTTAATCCTTCATCTCGACAATATTCCATTGACCACATCGGATGATGCCTACTCTTATTAACATAAAGCATTTCACCACCATATTCTGCTTCACGAATATCAAGCATCTCACGAGAACCAATAGCACGTCCACCATAAGGATCATATTTATCACGTATTGCTTTCATTTCCAACATATGTTCACGCTTAATCCCCTTATTTCCACATTCATAAAACAAAATACTCGGATTATTACGATTATAAATAATTGCATCACGCATCAGTTCTGTACGTTGTTCCCATTGGCGTCCCTTGGAATCCCGCTCCTGATCACCCGCTGGCATTGCTTGTATTAATCCGACACGATCACACGACTCCACATCCTGTTTCCACGGAGTAACATGCATCCAACGCACGAGATTAGCGTTACTTTTCACGACTAAATCATTAGAATAATCACTCAACCATGCAGGAACAGACATTCCAACTCCCGGCCACTCATTAGTTGTACGCTGTGCATAGCCTTTTAAATGAATCACACGGTCATTCAACCAGACTTTACCTTCATCAAATTTTGTTTTTCGAAAACCTGTTCGAGTATTCACTTCATCAACAACCTCATTATCTGCATTTACCAACTTTGTTTTTACTGTATATAAATAACCATATCCCCAACTCCAGAAATGAAGATTATTCACTTCAGCCTCCGCTTTTATAATCTTTACCTCTTTTGATTTCAAGCACACATCAGGCCCCTTGAATACTTTGACATTTTTTCCATCTGCATCTACTAAAGTTACCAAGAAACTAAATTTCCGTGATTTATGACTGTCATTCTTCACTTCCGATTCCACATGAATTTTAGCCTTCCGGTTTTTAATATCAAAATCTGTTGCATAGACATAAAGTCCAGTTGTTTTCAAATTATTATATAGTGGTAAAGTCTGATATACATCATTCGTCACATGCAAAAAAACATTTTTAGGAATGCCGCCATAGTTACAATTGAAACGGTTATCATGCCATTGAAATTTTGTATTTGTACTTACTTCCTTATAGCTCCAGTCATTATCTACACGTACAGCCATAACATTATCACCATTTTTCATATAAGGAGTTAAATCAAATCCCACCGCCATAACTCCATTTTCATGCTTGCCCAAATGATATCCATTCAAATAAAAATCAGCTCCCTGACGAACTCCTTCAAACTCAACAAAAACCTTACGAGCATCTAAAACTGCAACTTTAAAGTGCTTACGATACCATACTATTGTATCAGTCAGTTGGTCAATGGCAACTTTAAAAGACTCATTTTCATTAAAAGCTCTTGGAAGAGTCACCATATTCCAATCACTATCCTCAAAACCAACAGCTTGTGCATTAGGAACATCACCTATCTTCAATAGCCAGTCACTATTGAAATTATATTTTTCACGTCCTGCCGCACACCCCTCTGACAGGCTGAAAACGCATAGAATAAATGTTATTACTAAAATTCGCTTCATCATCTTATTTTTTTATCAAATCTGATCCAAGATAGTATCCTAATTGTGTAGGTTGATTATAACCTATATTCTGATTGACAGCACTCATCTCATAGACATGATCACTCATCAAATAAGGAAATTTATATTCAGTAGGATACCATGTACTAAAAATGCGCAGTTCTGTGCCATCCTTGGTAATCATAATAACCTCTTCACGCCAATCTCCGGTGATATCACCATAGAAACATGGATTGGATTTGGTACCATTAACAGTTGTCACATCATATCGATAAATAGTAAACATCCTGTCATTAGAAGCATTCTTCACAGGCGCGTCAATTGCACTTTCATTCAAAAGTTGCCTGTTCAAAGAACCAGACCACCAAATCGCCATATTGCAGGATTGTGACTTATAACCCAAGTCTACTCCAGTACATGAATATACATTACTCCTGAACCACCACATTTCGCAACCTGGAGACTCCGGATCTATATCAGCAACTAATGCACGTCCTATATCCGAAGAATCATCGTATTTCCATATTACTTCTCCTGTGTGAGCATCTCGGAAAGCCGCCCCGACTGCTCCCGTCTCAAAGCAAGACCAAATCTGTAACCCCGGTCTCGACGGATCGAATTTACCCAAATGTAATGCGTCTCCATGACCAAAACCTGAATTGTTCAATCCTTTTCCATCATGATCAATAGTACAAGCACCATATACAACCTCATCTAATCGGTCACCATCTACATCACCCACACTCAAACTATGATTCCCTTGTCCCGCATATGAACCATGAATACCATCCGTGGTATCAAATCTCCATCGTTTCGTCAATTTTCCACTCCCAAAATCCCATGCCTCCAAAACCATTTTATCATAAACTCCTCTACAAATCAAAATCGAAGTATTTGTCCCTGAAAAATTTCCCAAACCAACCCGATAACTGCTGGAACGTTTATAATAATTGTCTCCCCAATCCTCACTTGTCCCTAAAGAAATATAATTTGTACGAGCCAATTCTTTCCCTGTAGCTCCCTCTATGACAGAAAGAAATTCCGGCCCACCATGAATGTAATTTTCTCCAGGAACCCGATAATCAGTCTTTCCATCTCCATCAATATCCCCAATTTCCGTTCCATCACCAAATATCGTCCCTTCGGAAGTACGAAGAGCAATCTCGCATTTTCCGTCTCCATCAAAATCATAGACTGCAAACGAGGCCGAGTTCCCCATAGGAATATTAGGACCTGAAGTTATTCTCCACATAAATTCCCCATTCAACTTATAAGCTTCAAATAAGGTCGTATGTCTGACCTCGCTCGTTGTACTACCTTCACCTCCATCTGTTGTCGAAGTATGCACCAGTCTCTTTAAAACAATTTCATAAATTCCATCTCCATCCAGATCACCGACACTAGCATCATTAGCTTCATATAGAAGCAGAGGGCTCACATTTACTGTACTCTGCAATGGAATTGATAAATATGGTAGTCCTTCACTAGCCTGCCGAGCCGTAATTGTATAAGTATCCAATGTTTCATTACTATTGGCATAGCATAATCTATATGTATTATCAACAGTACGATCTGCCTCTACATCCTGATAATTAGTAGAGTTCTTTATTGGTTCTGAGTTCAACTTTATTTCCATAGTATTACCACTGGTACGATACAAATCAAATGCTGTAGAAGCATCATCAATAGGAAACATACGCCAACTAACTAATATCTTGTCATTAAATTCTCTAAACTTCTTCAACGAAGCATCCGGACGACTATTAATAGATGCCCATAACATCCGTTTCAAAGGAGAAGCCATATTAGTTACCGGAGAATAATCAGGTATTTCCGAAACTGGCGATTCATTAACAATTATCTCATCATCTGTACAAGATGTAACCATACATAGACCTACAAACACAAAAAGTATATATATCTTCATTTCTCGCTATTTAAGTTAACAAATTACAACTTCCTTCCTTAAAAAAATGGCACCGTTTCAATTCTCATTAAAACGACACCATTTACTAGTCTAATCAATCTTATTACAATTTAAGCAAGATATCATTTCACATTCTCAAGAAATTCAACCTCTATAATCTTAAGATAGCGTTTTCCCTTCTGTTTGTTATCTTGTAGTTCCATTTTATTGGTCACTGTAGCCGCCACTTCCACAATTTCACCAAATGCATCACTTTCTGTAGCACTACCTTTTAAAGAGATTGTTATTTCATCTGTACGTACCGGAATAGTTTCCAAATGAATATAACCCAAACTTTTATCCGTATTTCCTTTCCAAATCAACGTTTTCCCTGCATACACCTCCAACGGATAACTATTTCTACGCCATCCCCGTAATTTCAAACAGATATCATTAATCTCTGCTACACGTTCAAGTTTATAAGTAATCCAAGCGGTTGATAACGCACCATCATTACCCCATTCACTTAGTTCATTATCATCATAACTCTTTTCTACATCTTGTGTATTAGCACCCGCTTTGGCAGAAACAATGCGTACTTCTTTTTTTGTATCTTTATAAGATGGAGTTCGAGGTGTTTCACCTTTATCAAATCTCCCTTTCAATGTATATTGAGGTAAATAAGTTCCCAAACCATCTTTTATAGTAACAGGGATTGTTTCCAATAAAACAGAAGCATCGGGAAGTCCCTTAGCTTTCGCAGTTAATATTATTTTTCCTGCTTTTGTAGTACTACGGACAAAGACACGATTTATACCACATTCAACTGGTAAATTCTTACTAAGAATATAATTATTTTCACCTTGTGCAATGCCACCACGCCATTCAGCTTCCCCTTTCAAATCAAACTTAATGATTCGATTGTCCAGTGGACAGCGCTTTCCTTCTCTATCTACAACTTCCACTTGAATTAAAGCCATGTCAGCTCCATCTGCCTGGAAACCATCGGGATTCTGTATAACTGTCAATTTCAAATTCGCAGGTTCACCCGCAGTTGCCAAAGTACAACGACTCAATTCTTTTCCTTTTTTATCATAGCTTACAGCTTCTAATTTGCCCGGTTTAAATGCAACTTTATCAAAAGTAAATAAGAAATTATAATCACGATTGCCTTTACCTAAAGACTCCCCATTAAGAAACAATTCCACTTCTTCTCCTGTAGATACTACATACACAGGTTTCACTGTATCTAGCGGATAATTCCAATGACCAATTATATGAGTTTGGTGGTTTTCTGTATCTACCCAACCATTCCACATCACTTGATGAGCAAAAAAGCCATCTTTCTCAATGCGCATCGGGTCAGTCACACCACTACGACGATAATTTTCCGAACCACGATGATGGGTATTGCTATCAGAAAAGATAATTTTTGCTCCACCGGAACTAACTCGTTCCCCCGTTCCGGGACGTTCACGCCAATAATCATACCAACGACGAATTAATTCAACTGCAAACTCATCTTGATTATGATTATAACTGGTAGCTGGTTGATTGCGATGCAAAGGACCATCTCCCTCTTTATGAAACGGATAACTATATTCATCCCAATATTTTCTCAGTCCTTCATCACGACAATATTCCGTAGCCCACATCGGATGATGTTTACTCTTATTGATATACAGCATTTCTCCTCCCCATTCAGCTTCACGAATGTCTAACATCTCACGGGAACCAATAGCACGACCACCAAACGGGTCATATTTATCCCGAATAGCTTTCATATCCAGCATGTGATCTCGGCTAATCGAGTTATTACCGCATTCATAGAACAAAATACTCGGGTTATTGCGATTATAAATGATCGCATCACGCATCAACTCCGTACGTTGCTCCCATTGGCGACCTTCCCTATCTTTTTCTGAATCTCCAGCAGGCATGGCTTGAATAAGACCAACACGGTCACATGATTCTACATCTTGTTTCCATGGTGTAACATGCATCCAACGAACAAAATTAGCATTACTTCTTACCATCAGATCATTTGAATAGTCACTAAGCCATGCCGGAACAGACATTCCTACCGAAGGCCATTCATTACTAGTACGTTGAGCATACCCTTTCATTTGTATGACACGATCATTCAACCAGATCTTTCCTTCTCCAAATCTAGTTTTACGAAAACCTGTACGCGTTGTTACTTCATCAAAGATTTGTTTCTGAGCATTTACAAGTGCAGTCTTCACCATGTAAAGATAACCGTATCCCCAACTCCAGAAATGTAAATCTCCGACTTCGGCGGCAGCTTTAACTATTCTTGTTTCTCCAGCTTTTAATGTTATATCAGAACCTCTAAAGGATTTTACAATTTTACCGTCTGCATCAATTAATGTCACCTGATAACTAAACCGACGAACTTCACGACTATCATTCTTTACCTCGGATTCCGCATGAATCTTAGCTTTACGGTCTTTTATATTTATATCAGTCGCATAAACATATACTCCTGTTGTTTTCAAGTGACTATATAATGGAAGAGTTTGATAAACGCTATCTTTTACATACAAATAAACATTTTTGGGGATACCGCCATAATTAGCATTAAAATTACGATCATTCCACTGAAATTTGGCTTTTGTTGCCACCTCACGATATTGCCAGTTATTATCAATACGTACAGCTAGCACGTTATCTCCGTCTTTCATATAAGGTGTTAAATCAAAACCTACTGCCATTACACCATTCTCATGCTTTCCCAAACGATGTCCGTTCAAATAAAAATCACCAGCCTGACGTATTCCTTCAAACTCAATAAACACTTTCCGATTGCCTCGATTTTCAATCTTAAAATGTTTACGATACCACATAACCGTATCGGTCAGTTGCTCTATCGAAACTTTGAATGCTTCATCCTCATTAAAAGCTCTCGGAAGTGTTACCTTGCTCCAATCATCATCTTTAAACTGACTTTTCTGTGCATCAGGAATATCGCCTACTTTTAAAAGCCAGTCGTTATTAAAACTATATTTTCCACATTCCGTAGTATATCCTTTAATGGCAAATGTAAAAGTAAAGATATACAATAATATAAGAAATTTATTCTTCATACTAATTCTAAATTAACAATTATGTTTTAATCACTTATAAGCCTCATTCTGTTCATATAATCCTTCTTTCACTTTCATCTGTGTATCAGGAATCGGATAAAGATAAGTACCTTCTTTTACACGATCAGCATATTGAGCAACTAGAGGGCGAGTGATATTACCTTCTGAATCAGTAGCATAATGCATAAACTTGTCTTTCACGGCTTGCAAATTATTATGACGGACAAGATCATGCCAGCGAATACCCTCAAAAGCCAATTCCTTACGACGTTCTTTTTCTATACACTTCTGGAATTTATCCGGTACTTTCTCCGCATCACTTAATTCACTCAAGCCGGCACGAGTACGAATCCTATCTACCATATCTATCCCCCTATCCGTAGGCCCCACAATCTCCGCATACATTAACATGACATCTTCCAACCGAATTAATGGATAATTAATAGGGAAATAAGTACGATCTATTATTTGCCCATCAATATCGGAATATCCCAGTTCCTGTCTCTTAATCTTATGTTCCATAAATTTAATAAAGAAATCATCGCCCGAATATCTAGTAATTTGGTTTGGGTTGTCTTTATTGACAAATTTCGTTGTATCAATAGTTGCCAGACAACGTACATCCAAGTAATGTCCTTCTGCATCTTTCTCTTCCCCCAGAAGTTCTTTCAAACCATCTGCACATCCCATGCTCCATCCTGCCAATTGTACTGCGGTATATTGGGAGGGAAGTTTAGGAGTACATATACCTGCCATCGGATTACCATAATCTTTAGCTGCGATATATTGAATCTCAAATATATGATATTTATTATCATTGTCACTAATCCATATCCTCTTCCACTCATCAGCATTTTTCGCCCAAAATTTCTTTTTTGCGTCAGCGTAATCTATTACTTTCTCAAATAAGTCTTTTGCTAATTCTTTTTTACTTTCATCATATAAAGGATAACCTGCCATAGTTAAATAAACCTTGCCAAGTAAAGACTGTGCAGCTTGCAAAGTAGCGCGTCCTGTGGAAGTTGCCTTTCCCAAATAATCAGTAGGAGCATCATTTAAACTAGTTATAGCATATTCTAAATCGGGTATTATGGCTTTTTCATAAATTTCATGCGCTTCTGATTGTGGAACAGACATAGCCTCGGTAATAGTCAAAGGAGATAGAGTCAAAGGTATGCGTCCAAAATAGCGTACCAAATCAAAATAGGCCAACGCTCTTAAAAAACGCGCTTCCCCTATCATCTGTTCTTTTGTTCCTTCTATGATAAATGTTACTCCATCAACTTTTGACAGAAATACATTGGTACGATATACAATCCGGTATAATTCTTCCCATGCTCCACTTATAGTGGAAGTAATAGCCAAATTAGGATCATAGGTACTAATAGCCAAATAATCCCGTTGGGCCCCGGTATATTCACCACACCAAACATTATCAGAGCGAAGTTCCGACATTAATAACGAATATTCCGACACAGGAAGTAATCCATTATAAATCCCCATTAACGCTTGTTCCATCTCTTTGGGTGTCTTATAATAATAGTTTGTTGTACGAGTGTCTACTGGTTCTACTTCCAACCAATCACTACATGATGAAAAGAGCGATCCTAAACATAAAGCTCCACCTAATATGTATTTATACAATTCCATAATTTTCCGTTTTATTAAAATGTAACATTAACTCCCAAAGTAATCGTTCTTGGCTGAGGATAAGCTCCATAATCATAATCTGCAGTTTCACCACCATTATTAGATTCCGGAGAGAATCCCCCGTCATATTTATCCCACATCCAAACATTCTCTGCCGACATATACAAACGGGCACTGCTAAGATATTTAAACCTTTTAACGGGAATACGATAACCAAGAGTAATATTTTTTATCTTTATAAAGTCTGTACTATATAACCACCGTGAGTCATATAACGAACTTGTATTTTTATTATCAATACCTGGAGTTTTTCCATCTCCCGGTTCTTCTTCCGATCTCCACATATTCTTCCATTTAGCTAATACATTAATAGAAGCTCCCATACCTGGACGGTCCATAGCTCGGCCTAACACACTGTAAAGTTTACCACCGGTTTGAGCCGTAAGCAGAATAGACAAATCAAAATCTTTATATCTGAACGAGTTTGTGAAACCAAAAGTATAATCAGGTGACGGTTTACCTACTAATGTACGATCCTGGTCATTAATAACTCCATCATCATTAGCATCGCGATATCTCACGTCTCCCACCTGTGAGTTTGTCATGGTAGGATATTTCTTCAAATCTTCTTTAGTCTGATAAACTCCGACAGCATCATACATATAATAAGCTCTCAATGGCTGACCTACCATAAATACCTGAGTATTAGAATCACTATAACCAATAAATACAGTAGTATTATCTTCTCCCAGACTCTTTACCTCGTTTTTATTATAAGAAACGTTTAAGGATGTACTCCAATTCAGCTTCCCTGTCAAGTTCTGAGTTGTCAGTTCCAATTCAAAACCTCTATTTCCTATACTACCAATATTTCCCCAAGCTTTGGTGAATCCCATAATGGCAGGAACAGAAACTTTATACAAAAGATCTTTGGTCGTTTTATCATAATAGTCGGCAGCCAGCACAATACGGTTATTAAAGAATCCTAGGTCTATACCAATATTCCAGCTATGTGTCTTTTCCCAACCCAGTTTTTCGTTGTCAATAGAACTTGGCGCAAAGCCATTAACCAAACTTCCCAATGAGTAATTTGCACTTTCCATCAATCCTAATGCAGCACCATTAGAGATGGAATTATTACCATTCAGTCCCCAGCTTGCACGCACCTTTAATTGATTCATCACAAAATCTTTAGGCCAGAATTTCTCATTCGAGACACGGTAAGCCGCTGATACAGCAGGAAAAGTACCCCATCTATTCTCCCTGCCAAAACGCGAAGAACCATCCCGGCGAATACTCGCTGTCAATAGATAGCGATTATCGTATTCATACTGAAAACGTCCGAAATAAGAAAGTAAACGGCTAGGAGTCGTTAAAGTAGCAGATGCTCCGGTAATCGCCTGATCATTCAAAGTAAAAACTTCTAAAGAGTTATCCGCAAATTGCTTTGCAGACAAACTACTTGATGCCCCAGAAGAAGACTCCATAGAGTAACCAGCCATCAAGCCTACCGTATGCTTGCGAAAAGTTCTGTTATAATTCAATATCGTTTGGAACAAATATTTATGGGAACGTGTATCAGAACGATTTGCACTTGTATGATATCCTTCACCCACTTCCCATTTCTTCAGAACTGAGCTTGGAGTAAAGATACGTCTATGCTGACTTGAAAAAATATAAGAGCCGGTTGCTTCCAACTTTAACCCTTTCAATAAATCAATTTTCAAATAAGCAGAAGAGTTTACATTAATATTTTCCCGATGATTAACATTCTGCTCCATAAAAGCTATTGGACTCACATTGGAACTAGCCCACAAATAACTATCATAAGGCTCTGCACCCTCATATACCCCTGCTTCCGGCTCAGCTATAGGACACATAGACAAAACTTTCTGCGCCTGTTGATCTTTTCCTTCAATGCTCCCTCCTTCATTCCAAGTCATAGTCGGAGCAATATTAAATCCCATTGTGATACGATCAAACAAACGGGACTCTACATTTGCACGTAGATTCAAACGTTTATAGCTTGTTTCAATAGCAACACCTTGCTGATCAATATATCCCAACGAAAGACGGTATTTGCTATTCTTATTACCATTAGATACAGATAGTTGGTAATTCTGTATAGGAGCCAAACGAAAAAACTCATCCTGCCAGTCTATCAATGCCAAACCACCATAATTAGGCTGTGACCAACGAGGGTCATTCATGTAATAATAACTAATCTTACCACCATTCATAGCTAAACGAGTTTCCCAATCATCATTAGCAGTAGCTCCTTTTGCAGCATATTTCTCTACATATCTATAATTATTATATGCAGTACGAAAATCAATCCATTCTTCCGGACTCAAAACATCTACCCTTCTCTCCAATTGCTGAATACCATAAGATGCAGAAAAATCAACACGTACTTTATCAGACTTCGATGCAGTTTTCGTCGTTATCAAAATAACGCCATTTGCACCACGTGAACCATAGATAGCAGAAGAAGAAGCATCTTTTAACACCTCAATCGACTCAATATCGTTCGGATTAATGCTCCCCAGATTATCTACCGGAATCCCATCCAATACATATAAAGGTACCGCATCAGCATTAATCGATGCTGCTCCCCGTACACGAATCTCAAGCTCTTCTCCAGGCGCTCCACTTGTTGAACGGATTTCCACCCCTGAAAGCATACCTTGCAATGCAGAAGCAATATTCGGCGCCGGACGATTTTCAATTTTCGAAGCATCCACTTTGGACACAGAACCTGTCAGATTACCTCTCTTGGCAGAACCATACCCTATAGCTACTACCTCATCTAATTGAACCAATGATTCTGTCAATTGAACTTTATAAGTTGATTGTGCTTTCAACTGGACCTTTGCTTTATTATATCCTAAAAAAGAAATTTCCAGAGTTTTAACTGTAGATGGAAGATTTAATTCAAAAGCACCGTCCATATTTGTAATAGTAGAACGGTTGGTACCGATAGCAACAACCGTTGCACCAATAACAGGTTCCTCATTTTCATCAATTACTGTACCCCTGATAGTACGATCATTTTGAGCCAGTAACGTAACTGATTGCAAAACAAAGACAGTTAGCAGAAAGAGAAACAAAGTTCCTCTACTTAAACAACTAATGCCGTACTCTGTGCTTTTCATACATTTCATTTTCATATTAGTAAAAACTTAATTTAAACATTCAATTTTGTGATTTTCATATTGCAAATGTAGTACAGGAACATATTTTAATTATGCAATCCAGTACAAATAGATGGTACAGAATCCTATTTTTCAATTAAACGCACCTTTATTAAACCATCATAAGGATTAAAATCAAAAATAATTTTATCCCCCAAGATATTTGCTGATAGTCGTTTTTTATTTTGGGTAACAACTACTCCTTTTACTCCTTCCTTTCTGACTATCATTGTTAATGGTTCCGCAAAAAGTTCCTTATTTAGCTTCAATTTTGGAGTAATAACCAGCACATCTTTTTTATCTGATACTTTCAGTTGTATTTCTTTCCTCTCCTTTATATAAGAAGCGATTTGCCGAAAAGTACTTATCCAAATTTTATCCTCCATATTTTTCACTTCGTCCAAATGTTCCCAAAATAATTCAGGTGACTTGAAAGCATCATATCCGTAATTAATGCCATGGGTCATGGTTACTCCCCAATCCTTGTTTTTTATTAAGTCTTCCAACCATTTTGCAAACCGTTGAGGACTTGCCTTACTTCCACCTATCGAAAATTGTTTCACACGTGTTGCCACCCTATTTTCAGAAGCTATCTGAGAAATCGTATCTGGCTTATAATTATATGGATAACAATAGGTAACAGGCATAATACCAATGTTAGCAAAAATTGCACTATCATTTTTCTCTATCTCATCTTTAATACGAGCTAAGGGCAAACGTGACATTTTCTTATGTGACCAACTATGATTGGAAATCTCATGTCCTTTATTTGCCATTTCCTTCAATTGCATCCAAGTCATTCGAGGAACCTTTGCATCCATTCCCTGTTCCGTATAATAGCCGCATATCCAAAAAGTTCCTTTAAAACCCCGTTTTTCCAATTCTGGAAAAACGATTGTATAATGTTCTGCCAACCCATCATCAAATGTATAACTAATAGCACATATTTTATCATGCTTATATTTGGCTACATAAACCTCCCTATTTG
>DXOJ01000671.1 GCA_019412865.1 Bacteroides sp.
GAGTATAGAAATCATGAAGAAAGAAAATGATGAAATAACCGATCTGTTTCGCACGCGTCTCGCTGATGCCGGGATGAGTGTACGGGATGGCTTTTGGGAAGAGCTCTCGCAGGAAATTCCTGTGGCTTGCCAGCATCGTCGTCGGATTCTGCTCTTCCGTGTAGCGGCTGCGGCATCTGTATTGCTTGTTTTGGCAGCCTCGTCGGCTACTTTCTTGTATTTCTCTCCAAAGGAGGAAATGGAAGAAGCATTTACAAAGATAGCCGTGACGAATGGAGGACAGATGGATGGAGATGGAATACGCGTCAATCAGTTGCCGTTGCCGGTAGAACCGGTGTTGCCGAAACCGGCTCCGAAATCTTACGGTATGCTGTCGCAATATACGGAGGAAGAAGATTCTCTTTCTATCACTTTCTCTATGTCGTTTTCTTTTTCTTCCACTACTTCTACGGGAAATGGCAACCGATATGGTAATCAGGGGCATAATGGTTATTGGCAGGCAACAAACGGTAATACAGGATCATCTGTCGCTTCGGAAGAACAGTCGAATGTCGATATGTCTCAACCCAAAGCAGTGAAAAAGCATCGCTGGGCGATGAAAGTTCAAGTGGGTACAGCACTTCCGGCAGATAACGGTACTTATAAAATGCCGGTTTCCGCAGGGGTGACGGTAGAGCGTAAGTTGAACGATTTTCTTGGCATAGAAACCGGATTGCTCTATTCGAACCTCCGTTCTGCAGGGCAGCACTTGCACTATCTGGGAATCCCCGTTAAAGTGAACGTGACGTTGGTAGATACGAAAAAAATCGACCTTTACGCTACTGTAGGAGGAATAGCCGATAAATGTATTGCCGGTGCACCGGACAACAGTTTTAAAGAAGAACCTATCCAGCTGGCAGTGACTGCCGGTATTGGAATCAACTATAAGATTAATGACCGACTTGCTGTTTTTGCCGAACCCGGAGTTTCGCATCATTTCAAAATAGATTCGAAACTGGCTACGGTACGAACAAAACGGCCGACTAATTTTAATTTACTTTGCGGACTTCGCATGACGTATTAATCCTTATGAAAATGAAAAAAACACTACTAATGCTGTGGATGGCTGTTTGCCTGATCGTATCCTTTACAGGATGCACCAGCGAAGAAATGGATTATAACAATCCGGATGTTGCTCTTTTTGTGAAGCAATTGAAGTCGGGTACGTACAAGATGAAGAATGAAAAAGGGGTGGTGGAGGTTCCTCATTTCACGGAAGAGGATATCCCCGAACTTTTAAAATATGCAGAAGATCTGACTATTATCCCTTCTTTTCCGTCGGTTTATAATATGAACAACGGTAAGATTCGGTTGGGTGAGTGTATGCTTTGGGTGATTGAATCTATCCGTCAGGGCACACCTCCGTCATTAGGTTGCAAAATGGTATTGGCGAATGCTGAAAATTATGAAGCAATCTATTTCCTGACCGATGAGGAAGTACTCGATGCAGCCGCTTGTTATCGTAGTTGGTGGGAAGAACGCCAATATCCGAAAACGAGATGGACAATTGATCCGTGTTACGATGAGCCGCTTTGTGGATCGGGTTATCGTTGGTGGTAATAAAGGGGGAGGAGCCTTCGGAAAGTAAAAAATAGGAAACATTCATGTGGGAATATTTGTTAGCGTCCAAAAATGCCGTATAGTATAACCGATATAAAATCCAGATCTTTG
>DXOJ01000672.1 GCA_019412865.1 Bacteroides sp.
ACACTTATGAGTGGGATTTGGGAGACGGAAAGACTTCAACGGACCCCAATCCCGTAGTTACCTATCAAACGAACGGTGCCTATACGGTGACTCTTCATGTGAAGGACGCAAAAGGCACTTATGCGATGGCTCATAAATTGTTGACCATTGATTCGGAGCCTTTGCCCGAAGTAGGAAATGTAAAACTGAAATGGGTAGGCGGTCATGTGTTAGGAGAAGTACGTTCTACAGCTCCGGCTGTCAGTGATGATAATGGGGTGTATATGACTTCCAATGATCATTATTTACGTAAATTTTCGGCAGCGACAGGAGACCAGCTTTGGGAATTTGACCTTTGGACATCTGCTGACGGCGATGCACCATCCGGAAATACGCATACTACTCCAAGCATTGAAATAGACGGAACAATCTACGTAGGAACCGGAGACACCAGTGGCAAAGTAGGACGTGTGTATGCAATAAATCCGGACGGGAGTAAGAAATGGCTGGTGGCAGGTGACGCTGAAAATGGCTTCTGGAATAAAGGAAAAGCTTCCACACCCCGTATCAATTACCTGACCTGTGCCATTGGGGAGAATCATGTATATATGGGTAATGGCGGTTCTACAGGATCAGTACTTGCAGTAGATAAGGTGACCGGCTATCGGGTAGGATACGTAGCGAATGCGGATAATTCCGGAGGTCCTTCCGGAGGAGTATCTGCAGGAATAGTATTGGCAAACAACACTTTAGTTTGGGGTGGCGGAAAGAATGGATTGTTCGGGGCTTCTGCTTCTGCGTTGAATGCCGGTGGAAATGTAATGTGGGCTTGGCAGGTATTTAGCTCCGGCGATGATAAGCCGTCAGAAAATATGAACGGTTCTCCGGCAGTAGATGAGGTTGGTACTATTTACGGAACAGCTACGTTTGCAGGAATGGGAAGTAGCGCATTTGCTATAGGAAGTGATGGAGTGGAGAAGTGGCGTACTCCTTTGGGCAATGTCGGCACGCTGGATCAAGGCGGTGTTGTGATAGGACTCGACGGAAGCATTATCGTTACAGTGAAACGTGCTCCGGGGGAAGCAACCGGAGGAATCATCTCTTTGTCTCCGGGAGGAGCTATCCAATGGCATTACGGCATTGCGGAAGATGTAAGCGGTTGTGCGGCAATTGATCAAGCAGGAAACATACATTTCGGCACCCAGTCCGGCAATTATTATATCATTAAACCGGAAGAATCGGATGAACAATTGATTCTGAAAAAAGACCTTGCTGCGTTGATTAGTGAAAGTGACTCTCCTTTAAAAGGAGATTGGGAAGCGGGAATCGGTAAAATCTGGAGTTCGCCTACCATCGGACCGGATGGAGCGATTTATATCGGAGTCACCAATACGGTGGACCCTACAAAGAGCGTGTTGGTAGCTTTGGAAGATGAGGGAATTACCGGGGCCGCAACCTCTGCCTGGCCGATGAAAGGGAAGGACAGACGTCACTCCGGAGCCCAATCGGGAGGGAATGGAGAGAATCCCGGTGGAGAAGAAGGAGGACAGTTGCCTGTGACGGGGAATTTGAAAGCAGATTTAAAGAGTCTGTTTGAAAGCACCTCTTATAAAGTGTGGCTCTGCGCGCATCGTGGAAATACCCAAAAAGGGATGAAAGAGGGGATTCCCGAAAACTCGTTACCTGCGATAGAACACTCGGTCAAAGCAGGAGTTGAGATGATCGAGCTGGATGCACGGCCGACCTCTGACGGTGTGTTGGTATTGATGCACGACAACACCATCGACCGGACAACAAACGGTAGCGGTGCGGTGGGAGACTTTACTTATCAGCAATTACAACAATTTTATCTGAAAGATGCATCCGGCAATATAACTGGCGAACGAATCCCGACTTTGGAGGAAGCGATGAAGAAAGGAAAAGGAAAAGTTTATTATAATCTGGATATTGTCAACAAGAATGTTGCGGTAAATACGATCGTCGCATTGCTTAAAAAATTGGATATGGAAGGTTCCACTTTGCTGTATGTATCCAACAATCGCAATTATGCATTTGATTTGAAGGCAGCCAACAGTAGTTTGCTGTTGCACCCGATGGCGAAAGCTACCGATGACATCACATACTTCTCCTCATCCTACACTGATAATGTACAAATGATGCAGCTGTCTACGTCAGATGCTATGGGTGGAACGATGGTTAATGAGATTAAAGATAAAGGCTGGCTTCTTTTCTCCAACATTGTCGGAGCGAATGATACCAATATGTTGTCGGAAAACTACTCCGGTTTGGTGGGAATGATTAACAAACGCATCAACATTGTGCAAACAGACTATGCTGAAGTAGCTGCCAAATATTTAAAGTCTAAAGGATACAGATAATAGTACATATAGATATGAAGAAATATATAATGATAGGAATCTTATTCGCATTTCCTTTCTGCCTGTCGGCAGACGAACCGGTGAAAGCCATTTATGCGAAGATAACGAACCCTGACAATAAAGAAATCACGGTTGTAGCTCATCGGGCAGACTGGCGTTACGCACCCGAAAATTCACTTGCCGCTATTGAAAGTTCCATTCGTCTGGGAGCTGACGTAGTGGAGCTGGATGTTCAGAAAACCAAAGACAGTCAATTGATCCTGATGCATGACAAAACGCTGGACCGAACGACTACCGGAAAAGGAAAGGTAGCCGAATGGACATTGGATTCTATCCGGACACTCTATCTGAAAAATGGAGCGGCACTCAAAACCAAGCATCGTGTACCTACTTTGGAAGAGGCTTTATGGGTTGCCAAAGGTCGTGTGATGGTCAATCTGGATAAAGCATATCCGATATTTGACGAGATTTTTCCCATCCTCGAAAAGACGGGAACAGTGGATCAGATTATCATGAAAGGTTCCAAGCCTGTGGCAGACGTAAAGAAAGACTTAGGTAAATATCTGGACCGTATCATTTATATGCCTATCATTCATTTGGATAAGCCGGGAGCAATGAAGCAACTGGATGATTTTATGACGGAGCTGCATCCCGTAGCTTTTGAACTTCTATTTGTATCGGATACCTGCCAGGCCCCCAAGCAAGTAAAAACGAAGTTGAAAGGAAAAAGTAAAATCTGGTATAATACGTTGTGGGATACGATGGCTGGCGGACATGATGATGATAAATCGTTGGAGAATCCGGACGAAGGATATGGTTATCTGATCGATACACTCGGAGCGGCCATCATTCAGACAGACCGTACTGCCTATCTGCTGGAATATTTGCAATCGCGTAAGAAGCGTAGTGAAAACGGCCAAGATGCGTATCATTAAAATATAGACTTCTTTATGGGATTTAAACTATTGGATTTTTATAAAATCTCTCCTCCGGTGTCCGGGGGAGAGACTGATCCGGAACGCTCTGTCCGTTTCAAGCGTATTCGTTGGGCTACCTTTCTGTCTGCCACTACCGGATATGGC
>DXOJ01000673.1:0-5541 GCA_019412865.1 Bacteroides sp.
GTGTGTCCTTGACAGGGTGTCCTGACGAATAGGAGATAAGAAGATGGTTTTTGCGCATCGCCCCCGACTCCAGTTATTCAGAGCGATCGAAAGCGACAAGTGGTATTGCAAACTCTCTGAGATAAAGGTACTTAATATAACGCCTTCCTCTCATTTTGCGCCTCATATTAACACACGGATAGTGAATCACGAGATAGGAATCTCAGGATAAATCTGTACTGCCATTTGTCAGAGGAAAAACATAAGAAAAGCGACTCAGAAAACATGCCTCCGAGTCGCTTTGTTCTATCTAAGAATTTGTGTTCAGAAACTCAAATCCATTACGGCATCACCGATCCGCCACCGTCAGAAGGGGGAGCCTGGAAACCAGGCATCCCTGGCGTCACGATTTGATTGGCTGCATCGCGGCGCATGGCCTGAATTCGTTCGATCGTATCTTTAATGCCCTTTTTCGCCGCTTCGCCATAACCCGACACAGCTTCAGCAACAGTTTCAGCAGGGATTTCAAAGGAAATCGGCAATGGGCCCATCTGGGTCATTAAATTTGCTTCGCCCAAGAAAATCATGGGGCGAGAAGCATCACGAGAACCTTCCGGGGTAATCGGGGTCAACACGTGAATCGTGCCCACTTTGCGGTCCGTGATGAGTTCTTCAGTATAAAGATTGGCGACATCCATCTGAGGGTTGATGTCGTCAAGGGTTTGTTCAGCCATGAATAGCTCCCAAAACTATGAGTTATCAAAAGATTTTTGTAGTTTATAATAGACCTTATCGCTTTTCACAAAGGAAAGCAGGCTTTCTTCCTGCATAGGCGAAAGAGGTATCTTCGGTTCGGTGTCATCCTCAATGACAGTGTTGATATGAAAGTCAAAAGGATTTTTCCTGATACAGTCATCCTGAATGGCGGTGTAAAAAGCTGCTTTCAGAGAACGCTTATGGTTGCTGATTGTGATAAAAGAGTAGCCTTTTTCTTTCATTCGTAAAGCCCATTCCTTTGCATCAGACATTTTCACATTCTCAATGCTGCATGCTCCGATGGTATCTTCTTCAAGTATTCTCATAAGCTGCTTTCGACCTTGTTTTGTACCGTGTCTTACATTTGCATGATTTCGTATGTGCTTTTCGTAAAGCTGGCATACGGTCATTTTCTTTCCCACAGGGTCAATCCCGTCATCAAGGTCTTTTTGTATTTCCTTGATTTTTTCACGCAAGGATTTATCCTCACGCTTTCCCTTAGGGGTCTTATCCGTAGGAACTAATTTCCATGCGTATACAAACTGCGGGTTCCCAAAAGTATCTGTATATTTGTAAGCATATCTCCCGTCTTTTCTCTGGCTCTCACCTGACCGCAAAACTCGGTTCTTGCTGTCCCGTCTTTTTTTCTGACATTTTATGCTCCTTTCCAAGACGGAAAGAGCCTTGATATGCTATATCTATTATACCATCGTCAAGGCTCGATCTCCATTAGATTGTGTCAACCGTATCGATCATTTTTTCAAACTGCTTGCGTTTGATCTGAATACGGTTGCCGTTTAATATCACCCAATTTGCAGTAGGATTTTCTTCCGCCAGCTTTCGCAGCTTATTTTCTCCGATGCGAAAATACTTTGCTGCTTCTTCTATGGTAAGGGTATATTTCTCCCAGATAGGGACATCCGGTTGATTCATTTCATCGCCCCCTTTCTCAAAATAGGTATAGTAAAAGTTCTGATATTTATATTTAAGAAAGGCATTACCGGATGGCTGTAAGCTTTAGCCTCACGGGAATTTCACCCCTGCATGGTTCTCATCCAGCCCTACCCATTGCCTGCGACGCTTCTAACGCTCGGACTGTGGCTGTAAGGGAGTATCATTATATATTTTGTGCTGTCATGGCTTGCAAGGTGCTACGCTTGCTTTGCGGTAGAATATTTCTCGCTCGGCTTCCGGTTAGGAAAGTGTCATGGCGTATTCTCCGCACAGCTAAGGCACAAAAGGAAAGTGTCCGGTTTGCCCTATGATACGCCGCCGTTATCTTGCGGGTATATTTGTCAAAGAACAGGTTCAAGAATTTCTTGCCTTATCTGCGGAAAGGGGAACGCAGACAGTTACATTCTTAAATCTTGAACATTAGGACAGCCTGCATGAGCTTTGAGCGAAGGCGATCTCGTATATCCTCGTCTGTGCCGTAATAGGTATTTCCCCGTTCATCGCGGAGCTTTCTCATAGAAAGGTGTGCGATATAGCCTGCGTAATGATGCACGACAATATTCATTGCCTGCGGCTCTCCTTTAGTTGCGGCTATGATTACCGGATAAGGCAACAAGCCGCGTTCATTATCGGTTGTTTTACCAGTCTGGGCAGTCATAAGCATGTTCCTCCAAATAGCGTTTTAGCAGCTCAAATGAGCTGGTTCTCCGATACTGCACCGTGCTTCTTGGAATCTGATAGAGTGCTGCGATTTCCGCATCGCTCATATCAAAGAAGTAGTAGAGCAGGACAGCTCTTCTTTTTTCTTCCGGCAAGCTGTGGATTGCGTCAGCGATAAGCTTTGCACTCAATTCTTTTCCACCTGCGAAAAAGGTCTGTTCTTCTTTATCTTCCGCAAAGAAATCTTCACAGGTATAAAGCTGGTTTTCCTCTTTCGGCGTCAGGTCGGAAAAGTTAATTTCGTGTGCCTGCCGCTTCCTAAGCTCCTTATGGGCATTGATACTTTCGTTTTTCAATGTCCGCTTGCAGAAGCCGTTAAATGCGCAGCGTATCTGCCATTCGGTTCTTTCAGGTTCATTCATGGTATTCACCTCCTTTCGCAGCCGCGAAAGCGGGTAGAATTTCCCCTTTCGTAAACCCTCAACAATGCAGAGCCCAAAACTGCCAAAGATAAGCGAATATTTTTAGAAAAAAGTTTTTGCAGACACAAAAAATCCCGACTGCGCAGGGCAGCCGGGATCGGACATGTAAAGATAACTATATGGATATGATTTAACTGCTTAGCTAAATAGGCGCAGAAAAATCCAATGATTAGAAAAATTCTTTTTTTAGTATGGTATTGGAATGACAGAAAATATACACGGCGATACCTCCTTTAATGCCGCCGTGTTTTCATAAACTATGACCTGCTTTGAACTTCCGTTTCTTTACTTATGACAATAACGGCGGTCTTGTATAACTTGTGCATGGTGCTTTTCGCATAAGTGGTATTCTCCTTCATAAAACAAACCGGTAATTACAGTTTCATAAACTGTGAATTACCGGCTCTGTGTCTTTGCATCTGGCTCTTTGATGACTGATACATTAAATTGTTTGACGTTGATTAAAGTTTCCTGTTTGCATTTCGGACAGAACAGCGGAAAGTTTTTCAACTCCGTATCTGTTCTGATCTGCACTCGTGTTTTGTTTTTGCAAACGGGGCATGGTAACCATTGTCGTTCGTTGTTTATATAATTCATCTCATAAAACTACCTGTTATTTTGTGTCGGACCTGATTTTTCCATGTTTTTTAGTTCAGTTATTGTCATTACAACGCCTATTGCAATCATGATGAAATCTACAAGGGGCTGCGTAAACCAAACTGCTTTAATTCCAAATATCATTGGTAATAAAATCATTGCAGGAGCAAACAGGAATAGCTGCCTGAACATAACAATAACTCCCGCTTTCTTCCCGTTTCCGATAGATTGAAAAAAGGTAATGCTCATGACCATTATTCCGTATAAGATAAATACAGAATAGAACAGTCTGAAATTTCCAACTCCTTGTACAATAATATTTGCTTCTATGCCAAACAGGGAAAGTATCTGGCTTGAGAATAGCAATGATGGAATCCAAAAAATTGCTGCAAGCAAAAGTCCTCCGATAGAAAATACTTTCATAGCTTGCCTTACTCTGTCAAATTGCCTTGCTCCGAAGTTTGTTCCTACAACAGGCTGTAATCCTTGGCTCATTCCCCAAAGCGGAATGAACGAAAAGGCATATACACGAAGTGCAACAGACATTAAAATTCCGTTCGGATCTCCACCATACTTGAAAGCCATTTTGTAAAGTATAGTATGCTGAATCATAAACAGAAGCTGCATCATCATAGCTGATGAACCCACTCCGAACATTTCCTTTTTAATTTCTGCATCAGACTGTATCTTATGAATTTTTACAACCTTGCTCTTTCTCAAGAAATAATTAAGTGTTACAGCAGCTTGAACAAACTGCGCTGTAATAGTTGCAAGTGCAGCCCCTTCAATAGCATATTCACCCATAACGACCATTAAAATAGGATCAAGAATAATATTGAGTAAAGCACCAAGCCCCATAATCATCATGGCTTTTTTCATCAGTCCTTCACCACGCATAACCATGTTGGCTGACTGTGTGAAGTTCACAAAGAGAGAGCCG
Source organism: Bacteroides sp. (assembly GCA_019412865.1). Lineage (GTDB taxonomy): Bacteria > Bacteroidota > Bacteroidia > Bacteroidales > Bacteroidaceae > Bacteroides. The sequence continues at coordinate 4,369 of DXOJ01000673.1, forward strand.
ATAAAAATCACTCTCAAGTATCTGATACCATAGGCTTTGATTTCACCTGTTGCGCCAACCATAGATAAGAAATGTGGTGCAAGGATTATTCCTCCCACTGTGATGATCGCAGAGAATAAAATCACCCAAAAGATTAAGTTCCCCATGATTTTGTCTACGGTTTTCTGATCCCCCTTTCCTAAGGCACGAGAAAGGATAGAGGCAGATCCTATCCCAATCAGTGTAGCCACCCCATTGTTAAATATTGTCAATGTCATGGCAACACCACAGGCAGTCATTGCTGTCTGTCCTATTATTTTCCCTGCAAATATTCCATCCATTAAAGGATATAGACCAATCACCATCATTCCAACAACCGCAGGAATAGATAGCTGAAAGAGTAAATCTATTGGTCTTTTTGTTAGTAATTGCGTTTTTATATCCTGTTCCATAAATTATATTTTTTGAACCACATTAGTATTCGTCCTCACTTGTTAATTGGGGATACTGTACCAAACTCCTGTACTTCGCTGAATTTTCCAGCACATAAACTAATTTTCAATGGTTATGTGATATATAACTTTTTTATTCAAGCAATCTATGCTGCCTGCGGTACTCGAGTGGCGTCACCCCGAAACAAGATTTGAAGGCTACACCAAATTTTGCTTGTGTAGCAAAACCAACAATCAATCCTATATCTGCAATCTTTTGATCTGTTTTCTTTAATAATTCAGCAGCTTTCTCCATTCTTGCATTTTGCTGGAATTCCGCATATCCACAACCATAAACACTGCGGAAATAATTTTTGAGACTTGTCTCACTCACCCCAAATCTTTCAGCCAGATCTCTTGCTGCATAACGAACGGAAAGATCAGAACAAATCAATAACTTCACTCTTTTGGCAATTTCCGCCTGTGATGCTGTATAGTAAGTTCTTTTTGTCTGCACCTGTTCAAAATCCAACTTTGTCAGGTATGTAAGCAGTTCTATACATTTAAGAGAAATCAGTTCATCTCCAATTTTTTCTTCCGCATAATACTTAAAAGTATCGTAAAATCCTGCAAGGAATCTTCCTGCAGTTCGAATCCATGGGCGAGTTTTCCCTTCAAAGTATTTATAAAGAAATATTGACGCAGGGAGTACCTCCTCGGAAAATTCCGTTTCTTCTCCCATATATACAATCACTTCGTATCC
>DXOJ01000673.1:5551-8407 GCA_019412865.1 Bacteroides sp.
CTCCACCAGGATAGTAAAAAGAGTTTTTTGCCTGTCCGGTGTCAATCGCAATTTCGCCTGCAGCCAGATAGGTACATTCTCCCGATTTCAACTGAAGTTCGCAACGTCCAGCGGCACAGTAATTTATTTTAAGTTCTTTTGTCCTCCTGACAGGATTGGCTATATAATCTGGAATTTCTGTTGAGTGTATTTAACTATAAACCATTACTGGAATGCGAGAATGCGTAAGAACTTTTTGCGTTTCGCTACCAAGGAGAACAGCAGCAAGACCTTTACGACCACGGCTTGCCATGAATACTACGTCACATTCGCTCTTATCAACCTGCTCAATAATGGCCTCTGCTGGAGAGAAGCTCTTCACTGAAACAGTAGAGCAAACCACTCCAGCTTCATCGCAAATTGCTTTAGCTTGAGCTAAACGCTTATTGGCTTCGCCTTCCACACGTTCTTCATATTGTTCAATCGATTCCGGGCGGTATTCCGAGAGGTTGGTGTAAGAATATGGTTCAATCACCGTAAACAAGACGATTGTTGAGCCAAGTGGTTTTGCAAAGCGCGTTGCTCCAGAGACAGCTGTAAAGGACAACTCCGAGCCATCTACTGGAACCAAAATTCTCTTAAACATATTTCTCTCCCGACATAGCCCCATCCTTTGCGTCCTTTGGGAGTCTCCCTGAAAGAATGTTGTTGAGGACAGAGACCTGTCATCGGTTTTTAGTATCTCGATAGAATCAATTATAGTCAGCTACTACCGTTCGCGTTTTCAGTTTTCGAGGATGTGAGTCACAGCAAGTGAAGCTAGCCGAAGGCCGACCGATCCCGTTACCATAACTGCAGAACCAAAACCAATATGTGTACCAGCGGCAACTCCAATGGCCAAGCAGTTCTCGTCTTTTGGCTGATGTAGGGGTTCATCACTATAAATAGCAGAAATGCCAAACTTCGGAGAACGCCCACTATTGCCCTGCCCTTTAGGGAAGTTGTGTTCTTTACGGAGAACAGTGCGCAATTTTGCCAACAGCGGATCACCTTTCACTTGAGCTAAATCAGCGCAACGCAAACGGAATGGATCTCGACAAGCAGAGGCTCCACCAGAAACAGCAATATTCAATCCTGCACCATGAATTGCTGCAACCAATGCGACCTTAGCACGAACATCGTCGATACAGTCCAACACAAAATCTGCGTCAGCTGGAACAAAACTCTGAACATTATCTTTCGTAATAAAGTCACTTCGGATATCAATTTTCAAATCTGGATTAATCAATAATGCACGTTCACGCATCACTTCCGCTTTATATCGACCGTAATTTCCTTCCAAAGCAGGGAGCTGTCGATTGGTATTCGACATCGCGACTGTATCTCCATCCACTAACGTGAGATGACCGATCCCAGAGCGTACAAGTGCCTCTGTTGCCCAACTTCCGACGCCTCCAAGGCCCACTACCATAACATGAGCCTGAGTGAGTTTTTGAGCACCTGCCTCAGAATATAAACGAGCTAACCCGCCGAATCGACGAGGATCTGAGGTAACAGCCATTTCATTCTCCTAAAAAAATAAATTTCTCACTTTTTGCCGTGGGAGAACCAAAAACGAAAAAGTGATTTTTCAAAAATTGTTCACTGGGTGATCAAAAAGCCAAAAATAGATTTTCGAAATTTGTTTGCCTCAAGACAAAAAATTACAAAATTATTTTTTGTTTTTTCATCATGTATGACGTCAAACAACACATTTTTGACGCCAAGGAGTACATTGTACATATAGGGATGACATTATGACGACTCTCTCTTAAGTGATTCTTAATATCAGTCCTTTGTCCCAGCCAGACAGATTATTATGAACACAATTTCACGATCTTTTCAAGGAGGTTATATGCGTATTCTTGTTCCCGTTGACGGTAGTGAAAACAGTTTGCATGCTGTGGAATTCTTAACGAGTCGTACGACGCTTTTGGGTAGCAATCCCGAAATTGAGATGCTGAACGTACAACTACCCTTGCCTGCTCGTGCTTGCCGCTTAGTTGGTCAGGACTCCTTGACTCGCTACCATGAAGATGAAGCTGAAAAGGTTTTTGAACCTGTGCGCAAAATGCTGAGCAAGGTCTCCTTTAACGCAAACGAGTCTTTCGTCGTAGGCGAAGCCTCTGAATCAATCGCTGACGAAGCTGAAAAACTCAAGGCCGACTTGATCGTTATGGGCTCTCGTGGTCAGAGTGCGTTGCGCGGTCTTTTCTTTGGCTCCGTCTCTAATGGCGTGTTAGCAAAAACGAATTGCCCGGTCTTGATGTTGCGCGACAAGCCAGCCCCCGAGTCCGACGCTCTTAAAGTGGGCATCGCTGTAGACGGCTCTAAGTTTGGCCGAGCTGCAGTGCGCTATGCTTTAAAGCACATTTCGCTTTTTGGCACGGGGGCTCAGTTCTACCTCATCAATGTCGTAAGCGACTACGCTGGTGCCGTCATGCCCGACATGTCTGGTATGGCACTTCCAGCCCTCTCTGAAGAAGAAGTCCTTGAGTTGCAAAAAGACGAATTCAACGAAGCCATTGAGCCTTTGCGTCCTCTCTTTGCTAAAGCCGCGATTTCTCCCAAAGAAGTCTGTTTAGTGGGCAACGCAGGTGATGAAATCTCTGCTTATGCCAAACGTCGTAAACTCGACTTGGTGGTTATGGGTTCGCATGGCTACGGTCGCTTCAAGTCCGCCGTGATGGGTTCGACAGCGACTCGTATCGCAGCAACAAGCAATGTGCCACTACTAATCATCCGTAACGCATAAGCGTTCTACACGTATACCTCCATCTCATGGGCTGCCTCGTGGCGTGTGCCATAAGACCATCAACTGTCTCTTATACACATCTG
>DXOJ01000674.1 GCA_019412865.1 Bacteroides sp.
GCTCGGAGATGTGTATAAGAGACAGAATTAATATAATTTAAAACCTTTCGAACCTTATTTGCGGATTCCAAACACTTTTAGCGCATTAACAGAAGTGACCTCTGCTACGTGCTCTGGAGTTATCTGATAAATCTCCGCCACCTTCATAAGTGTGTCTTTTACATTGGCGCTCTCATTTCTCTTCCCCCGGTTCGGCACAGGAGCTAAATAAGGGGAGTCGGTTTCGAGCACAATGCGTTCCAAAGAAACTGTCGTCAGTGTTTCCGGTAAAGTCGATTTCTTAAACGTAACGACTCCGTTAATACCTAACATAAATCCTTCGAATTCCAACAATTTCGCCGCTTCTTCCGATGTCCCGGTGAAACTATGAAAAATGCCGGTCAATGGCGTCTTTTTATAGGGCTCCATTACCTTATATATATATTCAAATGCTTCTCTTGAATGAATTACAATCGGAAGGTCATACTCTAATGCCCACTCTATTTGCTTTTCAAAAGCCAAAATTTGTTCTTTCAGAAAAGTCTTGTCCCAATAAAGGTCGAGGCCTATTTCTCCGATAGCCACAAATTCATTAGAAGTCGACAAGTACTTGTGTACAACTGCTAATTCCTGTTCATAGGATTCATTGACGGAAGTCGGGTGCAGCCCGATCATCGGATAGCAAAAACCCGGATAATCCCTACACACTGACAACATAGCATCAATGGTGGTACTGTCTATATTGGGCATGAAAATATAGGAAACTCCCGCTTTCCGTGCACGTTCCATCACCTGCGGCAGGTCTTCGGTAAATTCTTCAACAAAAAGGTGAGAATGAGTATCTATCAGCATGATATTTCTTTTTCTTCTTTTACTTTCTCGCTGGAGCGATAATAATATATCAGTCCGTAGTCGCGACATTTTTCTAATCTGGTATCATTGGGAGTGACATCCTGATATTTAGCTTCTACCTGGTTCCAGATATCCAGAATCAATTCATCTGCACGCCCACGCATGGATGCCAATTCATCAAGACTGCGACTGGTTAATGCCTGATAGTTTTTCTGCCGTTCGTAGCTTTCCAAGAAAATATCATAATGCACTTTTACACGTGCAATAGTCGGATTATAAATAGGTATGCCGCCTTGAGTTGTTCTTTGTTGTTCGCCTTCAATTATTTTCTTCCCCCACTCTACCAGTGCGGCTTCACTCAACAGGTCCGGCACTGTGTTTGAAGCAGGCAGGCCATATAATTCTTTATGCGCCACTTTGATTTCATCGCGAAGTACTGCCAAATTGAGTACTTGGATAAAATGAGAGATATACAACCGGGCGGTCTTCACGTTCATCTGATGCTTACGGCTGGCACGCGACTGGTTGTTGTAACACTGTGTATAATAAATTTGCGCAGCCTCGAACCGATGTAAGAAATTACGTGCCTCAAATAATGTCTTTAATGTAATAGCCAAGTCACGTACGTTATACATCTCCCCCTTTTCGACTGCCGCTTTCAACGCCCGAACTCTTGCTTGATCAGTATTTGGTAATCGTCTGTAAGGCATATCTCTGACACTTAGCTACATTTCACGATACATTAATAATTTCACAAGATTCTTCAATTCTTTTTTCCTGTCTTCTGCAACGGCGACTGCAGCCAGGCTTTCCATAGCAAGGGTGTAATATTCGCGCATTTTGTTTTCGCAGACATTACGGATATTCAACTGATTATAGATTTCAGTTACCGCTTTTATTTTTTCTGCTGGTTGAAAAGTTTCTGCATTCAACCAACGATTCAATTCTTCCTGCTGCTTTTCATCTGCGTGCTCCAGTGCTTTGATAAGCATATATGTTTTTTTATTGCAAAGAATGTCTCCGCCTATCTTCTTCCCGAACACTTCCGGATCACCGTATACATCCAACAAATCATCCTGCAATTGGAACGCAACTCCGATATGCATCCCAAAATGATAAAGATTCTCTGAATCTTCAGCAGTCGCTCCTGCCAAAATTGCACCGATTTTAAGACTAGCAGCAAGCAACACTGCCGTTTTCAAACGAATCATTTCAATGTATTCGTCTTCTGTCACATCACAGCGGGACTCAAATTCCATATCCAGTTGCTGCCCTTCACAGATCTCAAGTGTAGTCAGACTGAATAAATCCATCACTTCTTTCAGATGTTCCTGCGGACATCCCGTCATATAGCGAAATGCCAGAATCAACATAGCATCTCCCGAAAGAACAGCAGTGTTATCGTTCCATACTTTGTGTACAGTAGGTTTGCCTCTGCGCACATCCGAACGATCCATCAAATCATCATGCAACAAGGTGTGGTTGTGGTAAACTTCAATTGCAGTGGCAGGATCGTATATAGACGCTACATCCTCCCGATACAAGTTATATCCCATCAACATTAATACAGGACGTATCCGCTTCCCACCCAGAGAAAGGATATATTCAATCGGTTCATAAAGTCCTTTCGGCGTCCGGGTAAACTGAATTTCAGAAATATGATTATTTATCTTATCAAGTAATTGAGAAGCTG
>DXOJ01000675.1 GCA_019412865.1 Bacteroides sp.
AATACTATTTAGTCATTCTCTGACAGATTTTGGTCGATTTACTCTAACTTCGCTTTCTCCTTTTGTTTTTTGATAAATATTGTCTTCAGATTATGATGATATTATATTTTACTTGTTTTTTCTTTGTATTGAGTCGGTGTCTCCCCTGTGTACTGCTTGAAAGCAGTGCTGAAATAACTGGGAGATGTAAATCCGACCTCTTCTGAAATTTCCGTAAATGTCATTTCGGTATTGGCAATTAACGTAAGTGCTTTTTCTATTCGGAATTTATTGATGTAATCATTTGCTCCTATCCCGGTAAGTGCTTTCAGTTTAGTGTAAAGCGAAGTACGGCTTAAACCTATTTCCTTGCAAATGAACTGAATGTCCAGATTGGTATTACTCAGATTCTCCTGGATTGTTTTGTTCACTTTAAGTAAGAAGCTCTCGTCTACCTGACTGAAAGTGGTCTCTTTCGGGACAGGTATTATGCCCGTATGCAAATACCTTTTCTTAATGTATTCCCTGTTTTTCAGACGGTTACTGATTATCTCCATCAGCATTTCTACTTCAAAAGGTTTTGTCAGGTAGGCATCTGCTCCATTCTTATAACCGCTGATGAGACTTTGTTTATCATCTCGTGCCGTGAGCAAGATAATGGGAATATGGCTGATCGTAATATCTTCTTTGATGTTTATGCACAGCTCGTATCCGTTCATCCGCGGCATCATCACATCGCTGACAATGATATCCGGAATGTGACTTTTGATAAGCTGGAGAGCCTCCACCCCATCAGCGGCAATGATTACCCGTTTGAAAGATTCTTCCAGTGTCTTTTTTAGAAAGTCTGTCATATCCGGATTGTCATCCACCACCAGGATGGTGTATGGAGTTGTATCGAAAGTTTCTTTATCGGTTGCCTGCTTCAGATTATCACTAAGCATCAGTTCGTTCAGATACGCTTTCGGCTGGCAGATAATCTCTTCTGATTCTTGCTTCAACGGTAGCTCGAAAAAGAAGATAGCCCCCGATTCGGGGTTATCTTGTGCACCGATAGAGCCGCCATGCTGTTCGACCAGAATTTTTGAGTAAGACAATCCGATTCCGGTTCCACTTTGTTCTCCTGTCCCCTGATAGAAGCGGGTAAAGAGTTTATGTGTATCTACCTGTTTCAATCCGCATCCCTGATCGATGATGGAGATACGTACTCTTCCTGTTTCGGGAAGCAATTCCGAGACAATGGTTATTTCCGTATCCTGAGGACTATGTTTGAGCGCATTGATCAGCAGATTGCTTAAGATGATTTCGCATTTGTCCTTATCGAAACTTACTGTTTCAATCTGCGGATCGAGCTGGTAACGGATGCGTACGTTCTTTGCTTCTCCTTCACTGATGAAATCTTGTGATACGTGCTCAATCCAGTGGTTAAGGGGATGCGGTTGAATAAGCAGTTTGCTCTCACCGACCTCCATTTTGCGTACGTCGAGCACCATGTTTATCAGGTTCTTCATTCGTTGGGCCTGACGATAAATAGCTTTTAGCGGCAGATATTGGGGATCTTCGGAAGACAAAGATTTCAGTATCCGGTTGAGCGGCGCATGAATAAGTGTCAACGGAGTGCGGAGTTCATGGCTGATATTGATAAGGAAACGTACTTTTTCTTCGTACGTTTGTTTCTCGTGTTCCTTCATTGCCCATTTCAATTTCTCTTCGTTGCGCTTCACCGTTCTTCGGAAAGTTTCGATGATTGCTATAGAAACGAGTACGGCACAGATCAGGCTAAACCACCATGTCCGGTACCAGGGCGGAAGTACGGTTAGTTCCAGTACTTGTTGGTCGGGAATCCAGCTACCGTCTTTTGCAGTGCACGAAGCCATGATTCTATAACTTCCCGGAAGCAGTGATCGGATCACCAGTTCCGGATTGTATGATTCGGTATATTCGTTGTTCAATCCTTCTATCTGATACCTGTAAATCTTTTGCCGGAAGATGTCTTCTTCCCTCGACATGATGCGGATGGATATATTGCTGTTCCAGGGTACCGAGATTTTTGCCGGATGGTTGTACCATTCATGATTCGCCGATTCGCCATTGATGGTAATATCCAGCAATTGAAGTTCCGGCATTTCCGATGTGTTCAGAAGAAGTTGTCCGTCGATGCGCAGCATACCCTTCACACCGCCTATGTAGGCATCCCCTTGTTCGTTCACCAACCGTGCATTAGGGAGATATTCGTTTTGTATGGCTCCGTTCGATTCTCCGAAAAGTACAAACTTCTGTTCTTTGATGAAGTAGGCGAAAAGCATATTGTCAACGCCTATCCATACTTTGCCTTTCTGGTCGCACAGTACCATATTAATTTCGGTGAACAGATTGGTAGGGACAAGAGTCCGGCTTTTTAAGACAGGGTCGTAGTGGATAAGTCCGAAATTGCTTCCGATCCAGAAATGTCCCTGTTCATCATGGGATACGGAACTGATCACTGTATCCGTGTAGCATTCAAAAACGGTTTTCAGCCGGGAGGTCTGGTCGTCCAGTTCATAGATATGTTTGATATCATTGATATAGGTCAGGTTCTCTTGATGATCGAACGGGACAAGGGTACCCACAATATCTTTCCCTTCCTCTTCGGTGATGGTGCTGAATTTCTTCTCTTTGAGGTGATACTGGTAGATGTGGTCTCCCAGGAATAACACGGTGTTGGGCGTATTTTGATATAAGTTGACGGACTTTCCACGGTTGCAGAGCCGTGTAGTCGTTTCTTTGTCGATGATGGTGAAAGGTTGCTTCTCTCCTGTGGCGGGGTTGAAGACAAAGACTCCTTTGGAGAAAAGCGAGATCAGTAGTTTTCCGGGTGTAAAGCCACTGATGAATGCCACCTTATCTCCCCAAGTAGACGAATAATGGGTAAACTTTTCGGTGTGCGGGCTGAAAAGGTTGATGCCTCCCCCATCGGTGCCAATCCAGATGCTATCCGGCGATTGCCGGTAAAGGCTCCGTACAGTGCCGTTGCTCAATCCGCGGTCGTTGCCCGGCACTACGTCCGTATAGGTTTTCATTGATACTTCCCGGATGCTGATCAATCCGTTGCAGGTGCTTCCTGCCCATACATTGTTGTTGTAATCGTTGTGAAGGCAGAGAATGGAGTTGGCAGGCAGAGAATAGTTCTCACGGCCCGGAATATACTCCAGTTGGGAGATTTCTCCGGTTTCGGGATGGAGGATATTGATGCCTCCCCCGTCTGTTCCTATCCACAGTTGTTCTTCTCTTTCGGCGAGGCTCAATACGATGTCGTTGCTGAGTGAGGAGTTATGGGTAGTGTACGAAGCCGATAGTTTGCCGTCGCGTGAGTAGCAGCGCAGTCCACCGCTGTAGGGGGCAATCCAGATTCTATTTTTAGAATCGGTTATCATACTTGTGATTTCCGGTCCGCAGTCAAAGGGCGGGCGTCTGTGCTCTCCGGTTTGCAGGTCCACGAGATATAAGCCGGTCCATCGGCTGCAACAGAGCAGCGTCTTTGAGTCCCATACACTGAGAGCGGTGATTTTAAAAGAGTTGGCATTGAAATATTGAAGGAGTCTCAGCGAAGAGTCCTTATAGCTGTACTTATAGATTCTGTCTTTGCCACCGAACAGGATTCCATCCGGAACGAGGCAGAAGGAATAGGCAGTAATGTAATTCCCTTCTTCGTCTGTAGGGAAAGTGAAGTTGTTGCTCTGTTGCTGATAGCGTGCAATTCCTTTTTCGGTCAGTATCCAGATGTTATGTTGTTTGTCTTCCGCTATTTGGTAGATCAGGTTGTGAAGAAGCGAGTGCGGATCATTCGCCTGGTGTTTGTATCTCTTCAGTTGGTGTCCGTCGAACTTTCCCAGTCCTGCTTTGGTGCCTATCCAGATGAAACCCTGTTCGTCTCTGAGGATGCAGCGTACATTGGACGGCAGTCCTTCTTTGAGGGAGATTTGCTTATAGTAGTAATGTTCTGCGCGGAGAGGGAGGGTAGTTATCAATAGTATAATAGCTATAATCCCTGGTAAAGTAAGCAATCTTGTTTTCATGTAAAAGTAGGTTAGCGGATCGTCTGAGATTGGCACATTGATCCTTGGTTTGGTTTACCAAAGATAATACTTTCATCATATATTCAGCCGGTTTTTGCTGAATATATGATGAAATAGGTGCTGTTTACAGCAGTTTTAACAGATTTCCTACTAAAGTGATTTCATATTTCTTCCCTTTCACGGTGCTGAATGAGAGAGTTTTATCTCCGTATCTTACATTGCAGGGAGTTCCTGACCCGGAAAGAATGGTTGCTTTGTCCAGTTGCCCTTCTTTCCATGAAATGGAAATTTCGAAATTGCCTTTGGCACAGATGCCGGTTATCGAACCGTTCTTCCAGGCATCCGGCAAGGCTGGCAACAATTGGATAAATCCCATGTGGCTTTGCAACAGCATTTCGGTTATTCCTGCCGTACCTCCAAAGTTTCCGTCAATCTGGAAAGGCGCGTGGGTATCCCATAAATTGTCCAGTGTTCCGTTTTTCAACAGATTGCCGTATAACTTATAAGCATGGTTTCCGTCCTGAAGGCGTGCCCACTGGTTAAGTTTCCATCCCATGCTCCATCCGGTGGCTCCGTCTCCGCGGTGTTCCAATACCACTTTTGCGGCTTCTGCAAGTTTGGGGGTCGTGATGGGCGAAATGGTATGTCCCGGGTGCAATCCGAAGAGATGGTTCACATGGCGGTGTTCGTCTTCAGGGTCGTCTATGTCGGTCGACCATTCCATTAACTGCCCGTAACGTCCGATGCGGTAGGGAACTAATTTATCCAGTATCTTTTCCCATTGTTTGCGTTCTTTGGAGTCGATCCCCAGTTCTTTGCTGGCTTGGATAGCGTCCAATAGTATTTCACGCACTACGGCATGTGCAAAGGTTACTCCCTCGTCTATCGGTCCGTGTTCGGGAGAGGTGGAAGGAGCAGCGGTATAAGTGCCGTCGGGTTTATGCCATAAATGGTCCACTGCAAATTGTGCACTGCTTTTGATAAGGTCATACCCGATCTCTTTCAGGAATTTCTTATCACGGGTATAGTCATAATATTCCCAGATGTGTGTGGCAAGCCATGGGCCTGCGGTGGGATTCAGGTTCCATGACATCATATTGCTGGATAAAGGCGCTGTAAATCCGAAGATATTGGCAGAGATGGATGCCGTCCATCCGCGTGCGTTGAAGTAGGCTTGTGCCGTTTGTTCACCGGGTTTCACCAGGCTGCGTATAAAGTCTATCAAAGGCCATGTGCATTCCGAAAGGTTGGCGGAGCAGGCAGGCCAGTAGTTCATCTGGATATTAATGTTATTGTGATAATCCACTCTCCAGGGACCGTCCAGATTGTTGTGCCACATACCTTGCAGATTGGCGGGCATATTGCCGGGGCGCGAACTGGCTATCAGCAGGTAACGCCCGAATTGATAGTACAACTGTTCCAGTTGATAATCCGGGGTTCCTTTTTTATAATTAGCCAGACGTTGGTAGGTGGGGAGGTTGGGACTGCTTATATCCGGATTGAGTTGCAGCCGTACCCGGTTGAACAGCGCCGTATGGTCGGCTTCATGATTACGGTACAGTTCATCATATCCTTTTTGTACTGCTTGGTCCATCATGATTCGGGTGGTTTGTTCCGGATCGTTGCCTACATACGTTTTCGGGTCTTTGAAATCGGGATTGAAGTTCATTTTATAATCGGTGTCCGCTGTGAGCAGAAATACCACTTCGTCAGCGCCTTTTACGATAAGGCGGTCGTTTTCAGCTTCCAGAGTTCCTCCTTTGTGGATAGCTTTGATTCGGAAGGCAAACTTCATACCGTTGTTATCGAGTACTCCGGTATATACCAGTCCGTCTTTTCCGTCTGCCCTGAGGTTACTTTTTGCTTCGCTGTTGGGGCAATAGCTCAATATAAGGTTCTGTTTTCCGGATTGGTTGGCGGTGAATTTCATTACCATGACGCTGTCCGGATAGGAAATGAAATATTTCCGTTGATATTGCACTCCATCTTTATCGAACTGCACCACAACCATGGCAGAATCTAATGACAAGATACGGCGATAGTTACTCATTCTGAGTTCATTGAGTCCGGTTTCCACATAAAGTTCTCCCATCGTGGTGAACGAACCGAAACGGAATGGAGTTTCATCTTTCTCTTCGTAAGCTGCTAAACCGTTGAAGTTGTTCCGGGTGAGTTGGGCGGCTTTTTCTTTGTCTTCATCCAGAAATGCCTGGCGGATTTCTTTTAATACTCCTGCCGATTGTTTGTTTACGTCCCAGTAATATTCCGCTCCTTTCGAAGTATTCGGTCCTCCTTTCCAGAGAGTTTTCTCATTGAGAGTGATGCGTTCGGCAGCCACCGACCCTAAGATGTTCGCTCCCAGACTACCGTTTCCGATAGGAAGTGAACGACTTTCCCACGTTTTGTCAGGATTGGCTCTTGAACCGGAAGCACGTAGCCAGATAGCTTGCCCGTCGAGATTGTTGGGAGTATCGAACCAGACAGAGAGTCCTTTGGTATAATCAACAGTTCCTATTGATGATGCGGAAAGGGAGAAAAGTGTGCAGATAAAAAAAGAATAAAGTTTCTTCATAATAAATTAATTTAAAGGGGTACGGGCAAAAGTACTCCTTTTCTTCCTTATCCATGTTCTGACTCTTTTTCAATTTTGTTCAATAGGCTTTCAAAAATCGATAAAAATGCCTTGTTAGCTCCTTCTTGACTCGGAAATGAATAAAATTGTGTAGTAAATGAGTAGTTGACCATTAGCAGGTTAGTACAGACACTTCGATTCTCACCGAAATGAGAAAAAATTCTCACTGCAATGAGAAAATATTCTCATAGGCATGAGTATTTTTTCTCACTATGGTGAGAATTTTTTCTCATCACGATGAGAATACTTTGAGAATATAGTAACCTGTATTGTGCTGTCTATTAACTTGATAATGATTGATAACGTTCTGTCTTATGCCTGCAATTGATTGGCTGCAAAACGTCCTGTTTCTAAAAAATGCGGTTTTTTGCCTAAAAAACAGTTTGTTTGTCACTGCACGGGAAGTGAATCACCATCTATTGGCATTTGTTTTTGATCACTTCTCTATCAATAATGATCATTTAGCGGATTGCACAGGGTTCTTTTGATCATTATTGAATTTTAATTGATGATTTTTGAATGTTTCCTTTTATACTGTGGTTGTATTTTTGTCGAAGATTGAAACTTATTGTTAGCTAGTGAAAGTATGAATCTTTATTATTAAATGTAGTATTATGAAAAAAAGGAAACAGATGAAAAAACAAAGTTGTTTTGTTAGTCTTCTGATGCTCCTCCTATTATTCCCTTTAGGAGCGTTTGCACAGCAACAAATGATTAAAGGACAAGTGGTGGATGATAGTGGTGAATCTATTATCGGAGCCACAATCATGGTGAAAGGGGCCAAAGAAGGGACTTTGACCGATTTTGACGGAAATTTCTCTCTGAAAGGTAAAGTCGGCACGACATTGTCCATTTCTTATGTAGGTTATTCTCCTCTTGAAGTGAAAGTGAAGAAACTTGAAGGTAACCGTTTCGTATTAAGAGAAGATACTAAGGTGCTCGATGAGGTAGTAGTTGTAGGTATGGACAAGCAGAAGCGCAGCACTATTACGGCTGCCGTTGCTACGGTAAGTTCGGAAGCAATCGCCAGTCGTCCGGTAACGGACCTGACCAGTGCCCTTCAGGGTAATGTCGCAGGCTTGAATTTTTCAACAGATGCAGTTGCTGATGGTGTCGGCGGTGAAATGGGTGCTGAAATCAAGTTCAATATTCGTGGTACGGGTTCTATTAATAAAGGAGAACCTTATGTGCTGATCGACGGAGTTGAGCAGAGCCTTCAGAATGTGAATCCTAACGATATTGAAACGATCAGTATATTGAAAGATGCTTCTGCAGCCGCTGTTTATGGTGCCCGTGCTGCCTATGGTGTGATTATTGTTACTACCAAAAGCGGTGGAAAGGATAAAACACGTGTCTCTTACAATGGAACAGTCGGCTTCAGTTCACCTATCAATATGCCCAAAATGATGAACTCTCTGGAGTTTGCTCATTATATAAACGAACGCAATGATAATGATGGCAAGAAACACGAGATTTCTGACGCACTCATAGAAAAGATGGAAGGGTTTATGAAGAATCCTTATTCCACTGAATTTCCGGGTATCGAACCTAATCAGAATAAGACCAACTGGGCATCATCAAAGGATGCGGTATATGCCAATACCGACTGGTTTGATTATTATTTTAAGGATGCTTCCATTCGTCATTCCCACAATCTGAGTATATCCGGCGGTTCTGATAAGGTCAGCTATTATGTAGGTTTAGGCTATATTTATCAGGAAGGTCTGATGGATAAGGTAGATGATAACCTGAGTAAATACAATGTGAATACGAAATTTCAGATTAATGCTAATAAATGGTTGAAGTTCAACTTCAACAACAACCTGACATTGAATATTCTGAAGCGTCCGATGGCGAACCAAACCATCTTTTATGGAACCATTGGTCAGACTATACCGAATGCCCCGACTCATTATCCCATTGAGTCGAAATATAATGATGCTTCAGAGTTCCGTTATCTGAAAGAATCACATTATGTAGAAAACCGTATTTCCGATGCTATGTCTTTCTCCGCTACCATCACTCCGCTCCAAGGATGGGATATTGTAGGAGAAATGAAAGTCCGTTTCGATGTGGAAGATAATAGCTTCAAACGTGGTTATCCTACTTACGAAAAACCCGACGGAGAGTTATCGATAGATAAGTCGACCAAGCAGGGATACGTATATCCGGGTATGAACTGGAAAAATTCCCGCTGGGGATCTTACACCCGTGGGAATGCCTTCGACTATTATCTTTCTCCGAATATACTCTCTTCTTATATTTTTGGCTGGGGCGACCATACCTTTAGGGCAATGGCAGGTTTTCAGATGGAACTGCAGGAAAACTCTGACGGTTATACTTATAAAGACGGTCTGCTGACCAGTGACATTTTCTCGTTTGCCAATGCCAATGGTAACCTTTCCGGCAATGAAGACCGCACTCACTGGGCCACGATGGGTATGTATGCCAAGTTGAACTGGAACTATCAGGAGGTATATTTCCTGGAATTTAGCGGACGCTATGACGGTTCTTCCCGTTTTGCTCCGGGACATCGTTGGGGATTCTTCCCTTCTTTCTCCGCCGGTTATGATATGGCACGTACCGATTATTTCAAGGGATGGAACCTTCCGTTCTCCCAGTTGAAGCTACGTGTGTCTTATGGACGTCTGGGTAATCAGAATGGTGCCGGATTGTATGACTATCTTGGATTTATGAATCTGGTTCCTGATTCTCCCGACTCTTGGTTACTGCCGGGAGTAAGTGATACTCCGTCCAAAGGAGTACTTGCCAGAACACCTAAAATGATCAGTCCTTATATCACATGGGAGAAAGTGGATAATGCCAATCTTGGTATTGACCTGATGCTGTTCAGAAACCGACTTTCTGTAACTGCCGATATTTATCAGCGTACAACCCGCGATATGATCGGTCCGGCTGAGGCAATACCTTCTATCAGCGGTATTAATACTGAAGACCGTTCGAAAATAAATAATGCAACTTTGCGCAATCGTGGCTGGGAATTATCGGTCAACTGGCAGGATAGACTGAAATGTGGCTTTAGCTACGGTATCGGGTTCAATATTTCCGATTATAAGGCTGTAGTTACGAAATATAATAATCCCGAAGGCCTGCTTTACAATAATCATACCGGTCTGGCACGTAACAAAGGTTACTATGAGGGAATGGATATCGGCGAAATCTGGGGATTCCAGGCCGATGACCTCTTCCGAACCAACCGTGAAGTGGATGAATACCTCAAAACGGTAGACCTTAGTTTCTTTAAGCCGGGTGATAAGTGGCAACGAGGCGATGTGAAATATATAGATTCAAATCACGACGGAAAAGTCGATTCGGGCAAGGGTACACTGGCAGATCACGGTGACCTGAAAGTGATCGGTAATGCTACTCCCAAATATTCTTTTGGATTCAACCTGAATGCAGGCTATAAAGGATTTGAAGTATCTGCTCTTTTCCAAGGGGTGGCCAAACGGCAATTCCCCATCTCCGGTGCAGCTTATTTCTTTGGTGGAAATAGCTATTTCAAGGAACATCTGGACCATTTCAATGCTCAGAATCCTGAAGGATATTTACCACGTCTGACGGATGATAAACAGACTCTGGCAGCCAATACAGGCTACAATACCACCCGTTACTTGCTGAATGCAGCTTATATGCGCCTAAAGAATCTGACGGTGTCTTATTCGTTCAAGCCTCAGCTGGTGCAACATATCGGACTGAGTAATTTGAGAGTATACGTCACTTGTGATAACCTGTTTACTGTTTCTAAATTGCCGAAACAGTTTGATCCGGAAACACTGAATCAGGTGAACGGATGGGTAGGCGGCAGTAATGACACTGCCCCGGCACTTACTTCACCATTGAATGCCAATGGTAACGGACGTGTATATCCTATGAACCGGAACTTTGTATTTGGAATTGATGTCACATTTTAATTAGAGAGGAACTATTATGAAAAAGAAGATAATTATTCTAACTGCTTTTATGGGACTGATGCTGTCTGCTTGTTCCGACTTTCTGGACCGGAAACCATTGACGCAGCCAGATAACACTACCTTCCTGTCAGGACGGGAACAGGTAGAGAACTATATCAATGCTTTATACCCGGCATTGCCCGCTCCGGCACAGTATGGAATGGGTGTCAGGGGAGAAGAGGTGAACAGCGACAATATTCTGGCGGAAAAGTATGATATGCGCCTGAATGGTGAAAATAATTTGTTCAGCGGCTCGTCCGACTGGAAGAAGGGGTATGAGAACCTGCGTGATGTCAACTATTTCTTCTACTATTATTGTGTTCCTGAAATAGAGGAAACAGCCGAGATACAATCTTTGCGAGGAGAAGCTTATTTCTTACGGGCTTACTGGCACTTTTATTTGCTAACCCGCTTTGGGGATATACCTATTATGGATGATTTTTGGGATGGGAATGCCACAGTTGCCGGTTTACAAATTCCGGCTACTAAGCGTTCGGATGTGGCACGGTTCATTCTGAGCGATCTGAAGGCTGCTATAGGCGAGCTTCCCGAAACTCGGGCAAGTCTGTTTTCCCGTAGTAAATATCAAGGATTGCGTATTAACAAGGAGGCGGCTATTATTCTCGCTATGCGGGTAGCGCTTTACGAAGGTTCATGGGAAAAATATCACAAAGGAACAGAGTTCGCCAAAGAGGATAATTCCGCAGAATTTTATCAGGAAGTATTGAACTGGGGTGATCAGCAACTTTTCCCTGCCGGTCTGACCTTGAATACAAAGGATTCTGATAAGGAAGCTATCAGTGCGGAAGACGCTTTTGCACATTTGTTTAATAAGAAAGATCTCTCTGGGATTCAAGAGGCTGTTTTCTGGAAAAAGTACTCTTTGAATGATGGTATCTTCAATGCTTTGGGAGGCTTACTTTCCAGTGGTGTGGTCAATACCGACGGCCCGGCAGGATTATCAAAATCTTTGGTTGATAATTATTTGTATACCGATGGTACTTTTATTGATCCTGCTGAACTGAAATTTAAGGATTTCAATCAAATGTTTAAAGATCGGGATGCGCGGCTTCTTGCTACAGTGATGCATACAGGCTGTAAATATCGCTCGAATGCAGGAGCTACTGCTTCTAAGCCAATGAACGTCAGAGCTTATGATCCTACAGGTACTAAGGAAGAAATAAAACTGAAGAATGATGATATCGTATCTCCGAGTTTGAATGGCAACGGGAACAGTAAAAACGTTACAGGATTTCATATTCGGATGGGCATCGATACAACTTATGTAGACGGTAACAGTGAAACAGCCATTATTATGTTCCGCTATGCGGAAGGATTGCTCTGCTATGCGGAAGCAGCAGCAGAACTCAATAAATATGATGATAATGTAGCCGCAAAAACGATAAAAGCGTTGCGTGAAAGAGCAGGTGTGAAATATATTACTCCGACAACCGATCCCAATTTCCCATTTACGGGAATTAGTCCTGTTATTCAGGAGATTCGCCGTGAGCGGCGTTCGGAACTGGCTCTTCAAGGGTTCCGTCTGGATGATTTGATGCGTTGGGCAGGTGCCGGAACTCTGAAAGGAATAGATGGCCGCGGCAGAGGTGCCTATCTGGGTAAAGAGGGGATTCTGTACCGGAGTTTTTCACCCGAGGGACAAGAGTCACTAAAGCTCGTATTGAAGGATAATGAGGGTTGGATGGACCCATTGCAGCAATACTTGCCTAATGGATACCTTTTCGATCTGAAACGGGACTATTTATTGCCGATTCCACAGGATGAACTACAATTAAATCGCCAGTTACGTCAAAATCCGGGTTGGGAGAATGTAAGTGAATAAATACCTCATTTTATAAACTATACTATTATGATAAAAAGAATATTATATACATTTTTACCCGTTTGCCTGCTTGCAACAGGATTTGCAGGTTGTGATGACGATGCGGTAGAACCATTGCCGGAGACTGTACCGTTGATTATAGAAGCAAGTGGAAAAAGCTTTGTGATGGGAGAAGAACTGACTCTTACCGTCAAAGTTAATGATGAAAAGAATCCGCAATTGACGACTAATGAAGATTTTGATGTGTATCTGACCGCTAAAGACGGGGAAATGGATGTATCGAAAATCGCATTTAAAGATTTTCCTTCGATGGTTACGGTCCCCAAAGGGGTGAGTAGCTTCGATATTAAATTGCCGATTGTGGAAAGTGGTCTTGAACCGAAACAGAAATTAACTGTGAACGTGACTGCCTTCGTGCGTGGCTATGCCATGACTAATCCTACTCAAACGGTGGTGGTCTCCGACCACTATTATACAGTAGTGTCACTGAAGAACAATTCGGATAATATAATTAATGAAGGTGATGAGTTTACTATTCAGGTGCAGACTCCTGTTCCGGTGAAAGACGATATGGATATTAACATCACTATTCCTGATGATCAAAAGAGTCTCTATGAAACGTTGCCTCCTGTTACATTGACAGTAAACGCAGGTGAAACTTTGGCAGAGGCAAAAGTGAAGACGAAACATAACCTCAGTCCTACACAGCACGAAACGTTGGTACTGAATTTTACAACTATTTCTGTTATGTATCCGCTGGATAATGATAAAATGGAAATCATCATGAAAGACCTCGAAGCAGGAAAGGGTAGTAAACTTCTTGACGAACGCTGGGTATATGATCATCCGGGGATCCCGTTTGCTTCCAGTGGAAGGCAGACGGCTGTGGTTGAGCAATATGGCGATGCTGTTTTAATGAAGGAGTTGGATGCGCATCCTAATGCGGACTTGGCTGCAGCAGGCTGGAAATTCTATAATGCGTGGGAATTCCATAGTGTGGGAAATTCGGGCGACATGTGGAACAATGGCAACTCTTTTGGTAATAAAGTACCTCTGTTCCTGGCGGCACGTAATACCGTGATCGTTCAGAACCATGCTGCTTGTATAAACGAACAGTTCTCAAAGATTACGGACGACGGCTATCTGCGAATGATAGAAATGAAAGTACCGTCAAATGCTACGGCTCCTGCATCAGGGCAAAGAGATTATGGTACAGCAGCTTTCTATGGTTGTGGAACGGGTTCTCCGTGGAAGTCCAACAGTCAGTTGATATCAGAAGGTTGCAGAATGGAAATCCGTGCCCGTCTTCGTGGGCAGAAGAATGGCTTTAATATGGGTATCTGGCTGGTTTCTGATGAATCTGCCGGTCAGAAATCTTATTCGGAAATAGATATTCTTGAAAATCCTGTCGGTCCTGTAACCGGAGACAGAGCACATCAGACATTCCATACCGGTCCTACTACAACTGATAATAAAACCAAAACTGCTAATAATACAATCAATATGACTGAATGGAATATTTATTGGGTAGAGTGGCGTTCGGATACGGAAGTTGCAATAGGTATCAACGGAGAAGAAACCGTAACCTTGAAGAAGAGCGAATGTACCGAAGAGGAGTGGACCTTTACGAATGCAAAGAATGAGAAGGGACTTAAGTTCATCCTCACTATGGGTGCACCTAATAAATGGGGACTTGGCGGTGGAACAGAAACAGGCGGAGTATGGTCTCCTGATGCCGGCTGGGATTCCGGATTCGCAAGTTACAATAATTATGAGCGAGATAAGGAAAACGACGCTATCCCTCGTCTGGAGATTGATTGGGTTCGTACATACATCAATAAAGCTACGGTAGCAGATTATGAACTGGGTAAAGCTAAAAATGGTACTAAGTTCTATTAATCAATAATCCGTATTATCAATCATCCGGGGAATCCCGCAAGTATTCTCCGGATGATTTCTTTTAAATCAATGAATAAATAAAATGAAGTATACTTATATAATTCCTGTCACCGGATTGGCTGCTGCAGCTTGTAGTTGTACTTCGGTAAAAAAAGAGGCTGCACAGAAGCCACTGAACATCGTCTATATCATGACCGATGATCATACAGCACAAATGATGAGTTGCTATGATACCCGATATATGGAAACTCCCAATCTTGACCGCATAGCGGAAGAAGGAGTACTCTTTACCAACAGCTTTGTGGCTAATTCTCTGAGCGGACCCAGCCGTGCCTGCATGATAACGGGCAAGCACAGTTGTGCCAACAAATTCTATGATAACACCACTTGTGTATTCGATAGTGCTCAACAGACATTCCCCAAATTGTTGCAAAAAGCCGGATATCAGACCGCATTGGTAGGCAAATGGCATCTTGAAAGCCTTCCTTCCGGATTTAACTACTGGGAAATAATTCCCGGTCAGGGCGATTACTACAATCCGGATTTCATTACACAGAACAACGACACCATCCGGAAGCACGGATATATCACAAATCTGATTACCGATGATGCCATTGACTGGATGGAACACAAACGTGATCTTGATAAACCTTTTTGCCTGTTGATTCATCACAAAGCGATTCATCGCAACTGGTTGGCAGATACGTGTAATCTGGCTTTGTATGAAGATAAGACCTTCCCGTTACCGGATAATTTCTTCGACGATTATGAGGGACGTCCGGCTGCCGCCTCACAGGAAATGAGCATTGCCAAAGATATGGATATGATCTACGATCTTAAAATGCTGCGTCCTGATAAAGACTCCCGCCTGAAAGCCTTGTATGAAAAGTATATCGGACGGATGGACAAAGCACAGCGTGCCGCATGGGATAAGTTTTATGATCCGATCATAGCCGATTTCTACCGGCAGAACCTGCAGGGGAAAGAACTTGCCAACTGGAAATTCCAGCGTTATATGCGCGACTATATGAAGACGGTGAAATCATTGGATGACAATGTCGGTAGAGTATTCGACTATCTGAAAAAGAAGGGATTACTGGACAATACACTGGTAGTTTATACTTCCGATCAAGGCTTCTACATGGGTGAGCATGGTTGGTTTGACAAACGTTTCATGTACGAAGAGTCCATGCGTACTCCTCTTATCATGCGCCTGCCGAAAGGCTTTGACCGCAGGGGAAAGATCACGGAAATGGTGCAGAACATCGACTATGCCCCTACCTTCCTCGAACTTGCCGGAGATCCTGTGCCCGAAGACATCCACGGAGTGTCACTTGTTCCGTTGCTGAAAGGCGAACATCCTCAGGACTGGCGGACAGCCTTATATTATCATTTCTATGAATATCCTGCCGAACACATGGTGAAACGCCATTACGGCATACGTACCGAACGCTATAAACTGATTCATTTTTATAATAACATCAACTGGTGGGAACTTTACGACCTGCAGGCTGATCCTACGGAGATGCACAACCTTTACGGTCAACCCGAATATGAATCCATCGCCGAAGAACTGAAAGTAGAAATGGAAAAACTGCAGGAACAGTATAATGATCCGGTCCGTTTCTCCCCTGAGAGAGACAAGGAATAATAATAAAACTGACTATCATGACGAAATACATCTTAATCATTCTCATGCTACTGGCACCTATAGCGGGGGCAAGCGCTGATAACTTAACACCATCCCCTATTTCAATAGTTCCTTGTCCGGTACGTGTAGTACCGGGCAAGGGTAACTTTACCTTTTCCGACAAGACAGTCTTTTCCGTAGAAAACCATGAACAGGCGGTTATCGCCCGTAACTTTATAGACTTATTTAAAAAAAGCTCAGGGATAATTCCTCAGTTGACAATGGGTAGCAGTGAGAAGAGTCATGTTCGTTTTACGACTGACTCTTCTCTAAAAAGTGAAGCATACCTGCTGGAAGTTACCCCGCAGCAGATTTTGGTGAAAGCTTCCGATACGAAAGGATTTTTCTACGCATTGCAGACGATCCGTTTACTGCTGCCACCTGCTATCGAAGGCAATCAACGGGCAAAGTGCCTTGACTGGAATATTCCCACAGTGACTATTCAGGATGAACCACGCTTTGGTTATCGGGCACTGATGTTGGATGTCGCCCGATTCTTTATTCCTAAAGAGAACGTTTTGCGTATCATCGATTGTATGGCGATGCTCAAAATCAATACTCTCCATTTTCATCTGACGGATGACAACGGCTGGAGGCTGGAAATCAAGAAATATCCCCGTCTGACGGAAACAGGAGCCTGGCGGGTCAACCGTATGGATGTTCCTTTCTATTTCCGGCGCAATCCGGAACCGGGAGAACCTACGCCTATCGGAGGATTCTATACACAGGAGGATGTAAAGGAGATGGTGGCTTACGCTGCCGAACGGCAGATAGAAATTATTCCCGAGATTGATATGCCTGCCCATAGTAATGCTGCATTGGCTGCTTATCCGGAATTGACCTGTCCGATAGTAAAGAGTTATATCGGGGTGATCCCGGGTTTGGGTGGAGGCAATTCAGGAGTGATCTACTGTGCGGGAAAAGATAGTGCCTTTACTTTTTTGCAGAATGTTCTGGATGAAGTGATGGCTTTGTTTCCTTCCCGCTATATCCATCTGGGAGGTGATGAAGCGCAAAAAGGATATTGGGAAAAGTGCCCGCTTTGTCAGGCACGGATGAAAAATGAACATCTGGACAATGAAGAAGACTTGCAAGGTTACTTTATGAAACGGATGAGTGACTACGTGTGCAGCAAAGGACGAAAAGTGATTGGCTGGGACGAACTGACCAACAGTAGTTTCCTGCCCGAAGGCGTTATCATCCAGGGATGGAGAGGACTGGGAACGGCTGCTCTGAAAGCAGCGGAGCAAGGGCATCCGTTCATCATGACACCCGCACGTATCATGTATCTGATTCGTTATCAGGGACCGCAATGGTTTGAACCTCAAACCTACTTTGGTAATAATACGTTGAAGGATATTTATGATTATGAACCGGTGCAGGCAGACTGGAAGCCGGAGTACGCTTCTTTACTCATGGGCGTACAGGCATCCATGTGGACAGAGTTCTGCAATAAACCTGAAGACGTGGATTATTTAGTATTTCCCCGTCTGGCTGCATTGGCGGAGATAGCATGGACACAGCCGGAGAAAAAGGATTGGACTTCATTTCTGAAAGCAATGGATATTTATAATGAACATCTGACGGCAAAAGGAATTGTCTATGCCCGTTCGATGTATAATATTCAGCACACGGTGACTCCCGAAGATGGAGCACTGAAAGTGAAACTGGAATGTATCCGGCCGGATGCAGAAATACATTATACGACAGATGGCAGTGAACCTATAGCTACTTCACCTCTTTATAAAGAAAAATTGGCCGTAAAAGAGACATTGAATCTTAAAAGTGCTACTTTTGTGAAAGGCAGACAAATGGGAAAGACACTGACGCTTCCTGTTCGTTGGAATCTGGCAACCGCCAAACCTGTGTCGGGATGTAATCCGAATGAGAAACTTCTGACTAACGGGATACGTGGAAGCCTGAAGTATTCGGACTTTGAATGGTGTTCTTGGACGAATAATGATTCTATCTCTTTTACTATAGATATGGAGAAGATGGAGAAGGTGAATACCTTCACTATTGGTTGCATAACCAGTTATGGTATGGCTGTACATAAACCGCGCTTGATAGAGATTGCGGTATCCGGTGATAATAAAACTTTCGATAAGGCAGGAGAACGGACCTTTACTCCGGAAGAGATTTTCCGTGAAGGTAATTATATTGAGGATATATCGATAAGTTTGGGAGGCGTTGAAACCCGCTATATAAGGGTAACGGCAAAAGGGATAGGAAAATGTCCTGATAACCATGTCCGTCCCGGGCAGGAGGCAAGAGTGCATTTTGATGAAGTGATGATAGAATGATAAAAATGAATAATTTGTTGAAACCATTTTTCTTAATGATGCTGGCGGCGCCCGCTATCATTTCCACTACGGCACAACAGCAACAGCCTGAATGGCAGAGCCAGTATGCCGTAGGATTGAACAAGCTCGATCCTCATACTTATGTATGGCCTTATGCAGATGCTTCGGAGGTGGAGAAAGGCACATTCGAGCAGTCACCTTATTATATGAGTCTGAACGGGCAGTGGAAGTTCCATTGGGTGAAGAATCCGGACACTCGTCCAAAAGATTTTTATAAGCCGTCGTACTATACAGGTGGATGGGCAGATATAAAGGTGCCGGGAAACTGGGAACGTCAGGGATATGGTACGGCTATTTATGTGAATGAGACGTACGAGTTTGATGATAAGATGTTTAATTTCAAAAAGAATCCTCCTTTGGTACCTTACAAAGAGAACGAGGTCGGTTCTTATCGGCGGACTTTTAAAGTGCCTGCCGGATGGGAAGGACGTCGTGTGGTACTCTGCTGTGAAGGAGTGATATCGTTTTATTATGTATGGGTAAACGGTGAGTTTCTCGGATACAATCAAGGTTCCAAGACTGCTGCCGAATGGGATATCACGGACAAGCTCACCGACGGAGAAAATACGATTGCGCTTGAAGTATATCGCTGGAGTTCGGGAGCATATTTGGAATGTCAGGATATGTGGCGATTGAGTGGTATTGAACGGGATGTGTATCTTTACAGCACTCCCGAACAATATATTGCCGATTACAAGGTGACTTCCCTTCTCGAAAAAGAACATTACAAAGAGGGTATCTTCGAACTGGAGGTGGCAGTCGGAGGAACGGCTTCGGGAACGTCCTCCATTGCTTATACATTGAAAGATGCTTCGGACAAGACAGTGCTGGAAGGAAGCCGGAAGCTGGAATCACATGGATCGGGCAATCTGATCGTATTCGATGAACAGCGCCTTCCTGATGTGAGAAGATGGAATGCGGAGCATCCCGAACTTTATACCTTGTTGTTGGAGTTGAAAGATGCCGGAGGAAAGGTTACGGAAATAACCGGAACAAAAGTCGGGTTCAGAACTTCTGAGATAAAGAACGGACGTTTCTGTATAAACGGTGTGCCTGTATTGGTGAAAGGTGTTAACCGGCACGAACATTCGCAACTCGGACGTACAGTAAGCAAAGAACTGATGGAACAGGATATCAGGTTAATGAAACAGCATAACATCAATACGGTACGCAACTCGCATTATCCGGCACATCCCTACTGGTATCAGCTTTGCGACCGTTACGGACTTTATGTGATTGATGAGGCTAATATTGAATCGCACGGTATGGGTTATGGTCCTGCCTCTCTTGCAAAGGACAGTACGTGGCTTCCTGCCCATATAGACCGTACACGCCGTATGTATGAACGTTCGAAGAATCATCCCTCTGTTGTCATCTGGTCGCTCGGTAATGAAGCCGGCAACGGAATCAATTTCGAACGTACGTATGACTGGCTGAAATCGGTGGAGAAAAACCGTCCGGTACAATACGAACGTGCGGAAGAAAACTATAATACCGATATCTATTGCCGGATGTATCGCAGTGTGGATGTGATCAGAAATTATGTGGCACGCAAGGATATTTATCGTCCTTTCATTCTTTGCGAGTATTTGCATGCAATGGGCAATAGCTGCGGCGGAATGAAAGAATACTGGGAGGTCTTCGAAAATGAGCCGATGGCACAAGGAGGTTGTATCTGGGACTGGGTAGATCAGTCGTTCCGTGAAGTAGACAAGGATGGTAAATGGTATTGGACATACGGAGGAGATTACGGGCCGAAAGATGTGCCCAGCTTTGGAAACTTCTGTTGCAATGGGTTGGTAAATGCTGTCCGGGAACCTCATCCGCATTTGCTGGAAGTAAAGAAGATCTATCAGAATATAAAGAGCACACTGATTGATAAAAAGAATCTGACGGTTCGTGTGAAGAACTGGTTCGACTTCTCTGATTTGAATGAATATATCCTGCATTGGAAGGTGACGGGAGATGATGGTACTGTTTTGGCAGAAGGCAACAAGGAGGTGGCATGTGAGCCGCATGCAACGGTGGAGCTTACTTTAGGGGCGGTGCAGCTTCCCAAGACTATCCGTGAAGCTTATCTTGATTTGGGCTGGACACGTAAAAAGTCCACTCCTTTAGTGGACACCGCTTGGGAAATTGCTTATGACCAGTTTGTGCTTCCTGCATCCGGAAAAGTATGGAATGGAAAACCTTCTGAAGCCGGAAAAACGACATTTGAAGTCGATGAAAACACAGGCGCTTTGAAGTCTCTTTGTCTGGACGGAGAAGAGTTGTTGGCTAGTCCGGTCACTATAAGCCTGTTCCGTCCGGCAACGGATAATGATAATCGGGACAGAATGGGTGCAAAACTATGGAGAAAAGCCGGATTGCATACATTGACCCAAAAGGTGGTTTCTCTGAAAGAAAGTAAGACATCCGCTACCGCACAGGTAAATATATTGAATGTGACTGGGAAGAAAGTAGGAGATGCCACATTGGAATATACGCTGAATCACAATGGATCTTTGAAAGTACAGACTACTTTTCAGCCGGACACGACATGGGTGAAATCAATAGCACGACTGGGATTAACGTTTGAAATGAACGATACCTATGGAAATGTGACTTATCTGGGACGTGGTGAACACGAAACATACATTGACAGAAACCAGTCTGGTAAAATAGGTATCTATACTACAACGCCCGAAAAGATGTTCCATTATTATGTTATCCCCCAGTCGACGGGAAACCGCACCGATGTACGTTGGGTGAAGCTGGCAGACGACAGCGGAAAAGGCTGCTGGATAGAGTCTGATTCTCCATTCCAGTTTAGTGCTCTCCCTTTCTCTGATTTATTATTGGAGAAGGCACTTCATATCAATGACTTGGAACGTAATGGCAGGATTACCGTACATTTGGATGCTAAGCAGGCAGGTGTAGGTACTGCTACATGCGGACCGGGGGTGTTGCCGCCGTATCTGGTTCCGTTGGGAAAGCAAACATTTACTTTCACCATTTATCCCGTGAAGTAAGGAAGAGTGATGAAAACTTAAATTTATAAATGCGATGAATAAATTATCTGAGAAAAACACAACCCGTTTGGCATCGTTGGATATCCTTCGTGGCTTTGACCTGTTTCTTCTTGTCTTCTTTCAGCCGGTGTTTGCGGCGTTGGTACGACAGTTGAACTTGCCGTTTCTCAATGATATCCTTTATCAGTTTGATCATGAAGTGTGGGAGGGATTCCGTTTCTGGGATC
>DXOJ01000676.1 GCA_019412865.1 Bacteroides sp.
GGTAATCAGCACAGACAAATCGGTAGGCGCTACCTGAATGGCAACATCTATGGCGCGCAACAATGCTTCGGTATTACCTATAATACCGAAACGTTGTTTCACTTGTTGTATCTCTGCTTTTGTCATCTATTTTAAGTATTAAGCCAGTATAAAGTATTAAGTATAAAGTATTAAGTATTAACCTTGCAAATGATCGACTGTGATAATACTTAATACTTTATACTTAATACTTATTCTTCGTCTACTGTATCCAGTTTCAGTTTATCACTATCATCACGTTTCTCGTAATACTGTTTACGCAACGGATTGGCACGAGCCACCTTTTCCCGCTGACGATTACGGAACACGTCGATAGCAACATAAATTGCCTGACGGAAAGAATCTTCACAAGCCACTCCCTTGCCTGCAATATCATAAGCAGTACCATGAACCGGAGAAGTACGTACCACCGGCAGACCTGCCGTATAGTTCACTCCGTCTTCCATAGCCAATGCTTTGAACGGAGCCAGCCCCTGATCGTGATACATTGCCAGGATACCGTCAAAATGAGTATAATTGCCTGAACCCATAAAGCCATCGGCCGCATAAGGACCGTAACT
Organism: Bacteroides sp.; assembly: GCA_019412865.1. GTDB lineage: Bacteria > Bacteroidota > Bacteroidia > Bacteroidales > Bacteroidaceae > Bacteroides. The sequence continues at coordinate 600 of DXOJ01000676.1, forward strand.
AAGGATTCCTTTCTCTTCCATTTCTTTCATGGCAGGAATAATCACTTCCTGTTCTTCCATTCCCAACAAACCACCATCTCCGGCGTGAGGGTTGAGAGAGAGTACCGCGATACGCGGAGCACCAATGCCGAAATCCTGTTTCAAGCAACGATGGAATATCATCAGCTTCTCCTGAATCAGTTCCTTGGTAATCGTAGTGGCAATCTCTCTGACAGGAATATGCGTCGTAACCAAAGCTACCCGGAAGTCATTCTTCATCAAAATCATCAATGATTTATTACCGTTACCCAGACGTTCTTCGATATATTCCGTATGTCCGGGGAATGAAAATTCTTCCGACTGAATCGTATGTTTGTTGATCGGAGCTGTCACGATGACGTCGATCAAACCTTCGCGATATTCTTCAATGGCACGTTCCAAGGCTCCCAACGCAGCTTTACCCGCTTCGGGATCGGGTTTGGAAAATTCCACTTTCACCTCATCATCCGTGCAGTTCACCACACTCAAGCGGTTGTATCCCGCTTCGGTAGCAGAGTTGACAATACTGAAATTCGTCTGTATGTCCAACGCTTTACGATGATAAGCCGCTACTTTTGGTGAACCGTAAATGATCGGAGTACATAGTTCCAACATTGTAGGGTCGGAAAATGTCTTCAGAATCACCTCATAGCCCACCCCGTTAATATCTCCCTGGGTGATACCTATTCTTATCTTGTTATCTTCCATGTTTTTATTTTTTAGTTTGTTCCGCTGCCTCCTTGGATACACCTCCCAATGGAATTTGATTCTGCTGAACTTCATTCGGAAGTTTCAGTGTATAAAGAGATGCTTCCATCTGGCGTACCAGGTTGCGTTTCATTTTATCAGGTGAATAAACAAATATTTCTGCTGTAATAATTCGTTGGTTTTTCTCGTCCAGGCGAGTGTGGGAAACGTATGGGCCACCCATAAAATCACCCTTCATACGCCACAAGCCGCGTGCTTCCATCGTGTAGCTGTTCTGTACATTGATGGGACGAACGTCAGTCAGCAAACTGTCAGTCGACATATAAACGCCTTCTTTGAATCCGGGGATATTGGCTTGCATCACAGAGTCACGCTTATGCACAAAATATTCTTTCGTAAATGTATCCTTGTCAGTATAAGGATAAGAGTACATCACAAAATTACGGTCGGCAGTACCTGTGTTGGTAGAAGCCCAGAAAAAGTTCTCACCGGTTTTAGAATTGGTCAGTTCGGAAGGCAACCAGATATTGCAGCCGAACAGGCTATCCACTTTGTTGGAGATAAAGTTACTGTGTTTTTCTTCCAATAACGTAATCTGACGGTTCATTTCCGCACGGGTAAAGAAGTCGACAATCGTCTTTTTATTCTCTTCTACAAACTTTTCAAACTCTTCTTCGTTCGGAGCCTGGATAGTCAATATCATTTGCGGATTGGCATATACGTCTTTCGCATATTTGAAAGATGCTTTCGTATATATATCCTGTATATCTACAATAATAATGTTACGTATCAGCTTCAATGTAGAATCATAGTCTTTCGGTGAAGTATACATAATCCGGAAAGAAGGTTCCGACTGCGGCAAACCGGGCATATCGGAATCGAGCGCATCATGTAAAGCCCTTCCGGCAGCACGATCCCAAACACCGTGATCTACTACAACCAGAAGCTCATAGGCACGACCACTAGAGGTGTGATTTCCTTTCAGACCACAAGAAGCAACGACAAAGGCTACCAAAGCGATGCTTAAATAAAAAAAGTACTTTTTCATGATGTTCGGTTTTATATATTAACTCTCATTATTTTCTTCCTGTTTCGCTGTCGACAACATACCACAAGCTGCAAAAATATCTTCTCCTCTTGAAGAACGGATGGTGGTGAAAAGCCCGTGTGACGTCAGATAATCACGAAAACGGGTCATCGTTTCCATGTCCGCTCCTTCGAGGTCTACTCCCGGTATGGCATGAAAACGAATCAGATTCACCCTGCAATCCAGTCCGCGAAGAAGCTTCAGTAGCTCTTTGGCATAGACCTGCGAATCATTAAGCCCTTTAAAAACAATATATTCAAATGAAAGTCGACGTTGTTTGCTAAAATCATAGTTTTTTAACAGTTCCACCATCTCGGTGATCGAATATGCCCTTTCTGCCGGCATCAATTCGGAGCGTTGAGCTGTCAATGGAGAGTGAAGACTGATGGCGAGATGGCAATCGTTTTCTTCGATAAAACGCTGCAATCCTTTCCGTAGTCCGACTGTAGAAAGTGTGATACGCTTCGGGCTCCAAGCATAGCCATAGGTAGCGGTCAGTAGTTCCAATGCTTTCAGCACCTCATCCAAATTATCAAGCGGTTCGCCCATTCCCATCATCACGACATTGGTCAGTTTGTCGCGTTCCGGCAACGAATGAATCTGGTTGATGATCTGACTGGCGGTCAGGTTGGCGGTATAGCCTTGTTTACCCGTCATGCAGAACTTACAGTTCATCTTGCAACCTACTTGTGAAGACACACACAACGTTGCCCGGTCGTCATCCGGAATATAAACCGACTCAACAAAATGATTCTCACCAACTTTATAAAGATACTTCACCGTACCATCTACAGAGCGCATTTCATCTACCGGAGCAACTGCTCCCACCTCATAGTTCTGCTTGAGCAACTCCCGGTGTTTCAACGACAAATTAGTCATTTCATCAATCGAGGCTACCTTCTTTTCGTAAAGCCATGATGCAATCTGTTTGGCAGCAAAGCCGGGCATACCCAGTCTTTTTGTCAATGATTGAAGCTCTACAAGAGTCATTCCTAAAAGGGGATATTTAGACATTCTTCTTTCTGTTGATGGTTTATATTTGCAAATGTAAGGAAATAAAGTCGATTTCTATATAGCGAGAATGCAAAAGTTAACAAAAAAGGGAAGTAGTCCCAAGTTATGAACGAACCACATCTATATATTGAAGCAGCTTTTTCGCCATTTCCGAGTCACTACCATTCCTTTTCACTTCATGATCGTACGCCTCACGAAAACAGGCCAACGCATCTTCCCGTTCATTACAAAAACTGTGTAAAACCCCTAGATTTTGACAAGCCAGAATCGTATGATCATCCTCCCATCCCAAGTACTTCTTCCGTAGTTCAAACTCTTTTAAGAAAGCATCTTTCGCCATTGGATAATTTTCCATCTTTGCATAAGCTTGCGCTTCGTAGTAACAGACCTCACTAGAAACATCAGGATCAATATCCTCGTGAATATCTAAAGTCGTTGCAATACGAATTACGTTCCCATACTCCTTATTCTCGTAATATTGTCGCATAATATCACATCTCAATGCCTCGTAACGGACAGTTAATTCAGCCAGACGCGGCTTTTCACTGAAAAACTTTTCATGCAGAAGAGACTCACGAAAAAATAAAGTAGAACTTTGTTCATCTCCACGCTCCTTCATCACCCGTTTAAACTCTTTGCACAAATGATACAACTCTTTGTGACAAGCCACGATCTGTTTCCTATTATCTATCTGTATAGCAATACCCAACGCCTCATTCACCAAACTCCACGCTTCATCATATCGCTTAATATAATAAAGACATTTTCCCTGCATACGCAAACATTTAGCCACTCCACTCGACAGTCTGCCATTCAAAGATTCGTGCATTTCAGCCACTTTCCGGAATTTCTTGGCGGCACTCTCTTCCTCATCCCTATAATAATCACAATAAGCCAAAAATTCGGAAAGTTCAATAACTTCTGCCTGACTCTTCTCGTCAGTAGAAGCCGCATGATAATTAAGCGCCCTATTCAAATAAATCGCAGCCTCATTGTATTGCTCATTGTAGTAATATGCCAGAGCCAGATTCCGACAGGTATTGGCAATCTCCAATTCCGGAGTTGGTACAATACTTTCCTGCATCACCAATGCTTTCAAGAAACAGTCGCATGCCGTTTCGTATTCTTCATTGCGGGCGTACCGGCATCCTTCATTCATCTTTAATACCGACTTGGCAATTAACGGTATCGCTTCTCCTTCCATACTTTTCTCGCTCACCTCCATTGCCGCCTTCGTCAGATGGAAAGAGCTGCTTAAGAAAGTAGCCATGTCATTAGCAATGACAGGAATCAAAAAAGAGTCAATCTGACCAAAGTCCAATTCAGCATAGGCTGCAGGCGTAAGCGAAGGGTTATCGTTCATTATCGCCTTCCAACAATCTTCTAATAGAGAATAATTAGTGCGATACAGGATTTCGAAGGTTTCCGCATCACAAATCCAATCTCTTAAAAAGTCCCAATGTTGCATCTTATAACTTTGATAAGTAATTTCCACTTGATAGCGATAAGAATCATGGTAACAAAACTGCTTCATGCGATAGTTATAATCAGCAAAAGTCAAAGGATGCGAAAGAGTATCGCTATCATCCAGAAGAGCAACAATTATTTCCTTGCGACACTCGTCTATAGACACGTCATCTTGAGCAAAACACCGTTCAATCGCCTCTATCATTTGTGTATCACAAATGCAATATCGCCCCCCCTTGTTGGTGAGCCAACTACTCATTTCCACTCTCAACTGCGACCAAAGCAGCTGATTAATACCTGTCATACTCTTTACCTCATCTTCGGTAAATCCTTCTAAAGTAAGTGAAAGCATTAAAAGCGCTCTTCCAATCCTATCGAAACCATAATCAGACGACAAACGCCGGAGCACACTGTCGTAGAATTGGGCAATCTCGTTTATCTGACAATATCCACTCATATATTCACTAAGAGTATCATATTGACCAAACGAAACTAATTCATTGAGCAATACATTTAAGCAGCGCGGTTGTTTAGCCAGCCCCCATGAGCTAAGAATATCTTCTTGCTGTGCAGACAGAGCTTTAGAATAAGTAGACAAATATTGTTTTGAAAACGACTTTGCATCAGCCTGCGAAAAGCCATTCAACCGGTAATGAACGTACCCGTTCCGGACAAAAGGCAGATATGCAGTAGATGATGCAGCAAAACTTAACACGACCTTCACATTGGACGGTATAGATCCGAATAAAGAAAACAGAGATACTTCCGTTGAATTTAGATAACTGATATCATCAATCAATAAAATGATAGCATATTTTGATCTCCCCAGCGCAGCCCATAACTGACTGAACTTTTGAATAGAATTCAAATCTTCCTCAATTTCTTTAATGTTTCGAAGTGTGTTTTCTGAAAAACCGTCCAATACATTATTCCCAAACACCATTGATTCTCTCACAATATCCAGAATCGATCTGGCTGTACCTTGAGTTGAATCTGATTCCTTTGAAACTTCAGCGGTAAACAAATCTTCTTCACCTAAAGTCTGACATTTGAGTGCATTCTGACATTTGGCAGCTAATGCCCTCACCAAAGTCTCCGGATAAGAAGACAGCGTAGTATTGTCCAGTCGATGATATATGGGAATCATCTGCGTATCATTGTTCACCCAATCACTCCAATGAGCCAGCAGAGCACTCTTACCAAGATCACGATCACCCGTTACAACCAGACACCGTTGCTCATCCGCAGCTAAGAAATCGGAAAAAGCCTGATCCGCTTCAGGTATTGGATGATAATTAAATAAGAGTTCATTACGGGTTAACTGTTCTTGCAATGCCTGGTTATCTTCCACAGTCAATACACTAGGAAACTCTTGTTCGAGCAGTTCTGTGAAAGCAGATTCTACAAATTGGCATAGCTGCTCGGGCGAATCATACTCTTGCACAGGGTAGCGATCCTGCTGCAAAAGACACTCTTTAAGATGCTGCAGCTTATGAAACTCCTCTTTAGGACAAGAGGGATCAGTAGCAGACTGTTTGATATAAAAATAGGCATGCAACGGATCGGGATTGCGCAGTACTCCAAACTGCATTTCCATCTCTGTCACACTCAAGTGGTTATTCAAATCATCTTCCACCCAACTATATTCCAGGCTATCACTGAAAGTCTGCGATAAATCTTCATAACTGGGACACCATCCATAGCGTTCACCTACCATGCCAATGAAGAAAGGCCGGGAATGCACTATTTCTTTCAAACAGATTTCGACCACCTTGCCACTTTTTGCATCTTCTTCCGTGATGCCCCAACGCAGGTCGACCAATGAAATGGTAACACCACGACTGGCAGCCTTCACTTGCAAGCCCTTAAAAAGTTTGACTAATGCAGAGCGTTCCATCTCCATGTCTCTGAACGTTGACGAAAGGAATACACGAATGATACGTGAATTTTCAGTGGGAACTGAATACTGGGCTAGTTGTTTGGTCATAATATAGATTCATATTAGTTAATGAAGTATTTCACAAAGCCAATTAAAGATTGGCAAGGTATGGAAAATTTATCAGATAACAAAGATCGTAAACGAAAATGAGAATAAAAAAGGCACGGATTACACAGATTTCGCGGTTCTCTCATAAGTTAAAACCGTGTAAATCCGTGTAATCCGTGCCTGAATATCTATTCCTATTACTTCTTTAGAAGAACAGGAAGCGTGTATCTTTTACGTTTGCTTTCAGATACAAGTCGTTCATCAGACGGCTGGCAAAACGTGCGTGCATGTTAGTCAGCGTAGCTTCTTCAGCTTTTGCGTCGAATGTTTCGTTCAACTTGTCTTTACCGTATACTTGCAATACAAATACTCCGGCGTTACCTTTAATAGGAGCACTCAACTGATTTTCCGGAGCAACAGAAGCATAAGCACCTACCAGCGGCTCGCTGCTGCGCAATGCTGACACATAAGCAGGGGCTGCAAAAGTAACCATCTTCAAAGAGTCGCTGACTGCATTAGCCATATCTTTGTACTGGTTGAATGAAGTTGCATTGGCAGCTTTCATGTCAGCCATGATCTTTTCAGCTTTCTTGTCTTTCACGATTTCAGCTCTCAACTGATCCTGTACAGCTTTTAACGGACGGTATCCTTCCGGTTTAATGCTTACCAGACCTACCACCATCAGGTGATCGCTTTCGCCACATTCGTACAAGCCGGAAACATCACCCGGTTTCGCTTTATCAAATGTCCATCTCAAAGCCTCTTTTGTACCTCTCACGCCACCGATGTTATGTTCTGAGCTGCTCAAATCCATTCTATCGAGCAATCTGTAACCAGCTTCTTCAGCGTTAGCCACCATCTTTTCTACACTAGGGTTAGCAGCGATAAACTGGCTGAAATCATTATAAGCACGGTTGTAAGTTTCTTTGCTGAACTCTACTTCACGCTTGATAACAGCTACTTTATATTTATCTTTCACAGATTTCTTGTTAGTCACCTGAAGGATTACATTTGCTTGTCCCATCGGCAAGTTCACCAGTTCGTTCACACCTGCATTGTTGATAGCAGAGATGAATTTTAGGTTGTCACCATCTAGCTGTGCACCTTCATACTGTGCAGAAGTGATCCAGTTAGCATCACCAGTCTGGCCATATTTCTTTGCAACATCTGCAAAGTTAGCACCGCCTTTAATAGCGTTATAGATACTGTCAGCCAATGTCTTTGTCTTCACTGCATCTTCTGCGTATACCTGAATCTGGCGGAATTCCACAGAGTCGGCAGCAGCAGCCTTAGCAACTACTTTGAAAGAGTTGATTGTATTGTCGGCTCCATTATAATAAGGACCATAAATAGCACCAACAGAAGCAGAGTCCAAACGTGCAACTACATCTGACGGGAAAGCTGTCTTGTTATAGAACAAGTCTACATAAGGAGCTTCCGAGCCAACCGAACGGATAAAAGAAGTATAATCATCCGTAGTGGTAGCCAACTGTGCAGTAGCTTCGTCTACTTCTTTCTGGATAGCTGCTCTGTCTTCAGCACTTGCAGTTACCTGTACATCAATATATTTGACGTCACGAGTTTCCTGATATTGCTTGAACTGTTCTTTCTTCTTGTTATACAAATCTTTCAGTTCCGATTCTTTCACTACAATTGTAGAATCTACCACAGAAGAGTAAGGAATACCAGCCATCAACACATTGTACTGGTTTACTCTTGCGTCGAAAGCATCCTGTGCTTCCACCGGATTAGAAAGAAGAGCTTTAGAAACCAATGCCTGGTATTTTTCAGCCAGACGGCTCTGAATCAACGTTTTCTGGATGAACGACCAGTATTTATACATATTGTTGTATTGTTCAGCATACTGTGCCGGCATCTGTGACTCGCTCATCTTGGCATATTCCACGAGGAACTTGTTCAACATATCCTTGTCGAAGTTGCCTGTTTGCGGATTCTGGAAAGGAGTTTGTCTCAACAAAGGATGAACGCCAGCTTTCAGGATGTCCTGAATTTCAGCAGCAGAAACAGTCAGTCCCAGTGCTTTTGCTTCTTTTTCAACCAGTTTATTGTTTACGTAGGAACGCCATACTTCATCGCGCACCTGATTGGTTTGTTCGTCATTCAAGGCGGTCACCCCACGCATGAGTTTCACCACTTCGGTATATTCTTCTACCAAATTCT
>DXOJ01000677.1 GCA_019412865.1 Bacteroides sp.
TGGCTGCCGAAGGAAAAGCCATCGCAAAAGTAAACGACCTGGTGATTTTTGTTCCCTATGTAGTGCCGGGTGATGTCGTAGACCTGCAAATCAAGCGTAAAAAGAATAAATATGCCGAAGCTGAAGCGGTGAAGTTTCACGAGCTGTCGCCCAATCGCGCTGTTCCTTTCTGCCAACACTATGGCGTATGCGGTGGCTGCAAGTGGCAAGTGCTCCCCTATTCGGAGCAGATCAGATATAAGCAAAAGCAAGTGGAAGATAATTTGAGACGTATCGGGAAAATCGAACTTCCCGAAATTTCTCCGATTCTCGGTTCTGACAAGACGGAATTCTACAGGAACAAACTGGAATTCACCTTCTCAAATAAACGCTGGTTGACAAACGAAGAAGTTCGTCAGGATGTGAAGTATGACCAGATGAATGCGGTGGGTTTCCACATCCCGGGAGCCTTTGACAAGGTGCTGGCTATTGAGAAATGCTGGTTACAGGATGATATATCCAACCGTATCCGCAACGCTGTACGTGACTACGCTTACGAACACGATTACTCTTTCATCAATCTGCGCACACAGGAAGGTATGCTGCGGAATATGATTGTACGCACCTCTTCAACTGGCGAACTGATGGTGATCGTTATTTGCAAGATTACAGAAGATCACGAAATGGAACTGTTCAAGCAGTTACTCCAGTTCGTAGCAGACTCTTTCCCTGAAATCACTTCTCTTCTATACATTATTAATAATAAGTGCAACGACACAATCAATGATTTGGATGTGCATGTATTTAAAGGGAAAGATCACATCTTTGAAGAAATGGAGGGACTGCGTTTCAAAGTAGGACCGAAATCATTCTATCAGACCAACTCGGAACAGGCTTATAATTTATATAAAGTAGCCCGTGAATTTGCCGGATTAACAGGCAACGAACTGGTATATGACCTCTATACAGGAACGGGAACAATCGCCAACTTCGTATCACGCCAGGCTCGCCAGGTAATCGGTATCGAATATGTGCCGGAAGCTATCGAAGACGCAAAGGTAAATGCAGAAATCAATGATATCAAGAATGCACTGTTTTATGCCGGTGATATGAAGGATATACTGACGCAGGATTTCATCAATCAGCATGGACGCCCGGATGTAATCATTACTGATCCTCCTCGTGCCGGTATGCACCAGGATGTAGTTGATGTCATCTTGTTTGCCGAACCGAAACGGATTGTGTATGTAAGTTGTAATCCTGCTACTCAAGCACGGGATTTGCAATTACTCGATGAGAAATACAAGGTGAAAGCCATTCAACCGGTAGATATGTTCCCTCACACCCACCACGTAGAAAATGTGGTGTTGCTGGAACTTCGATAATCCGTGATGATAATAGAATTTCAAAAGAAAAAAGAAATGGGAAAAAGACCTAGAAGAACTCCTGCTGAAAAAGCACGTGCTCAATATACCAATTATGCAGTGAAAGAACCCATGGAACTAATGGAGTTCCTGGCTGCCAAGATGCCGGACGCAAGTCGTACGAAATTAAAATCGTTGTTAAGCAAGCGGGTTGTATTTGTTGATAATGTGATAACCACACAATTCAACTTTCCCCTTGAAGCTGGCATGAAAGTGCAAATCAGCAAACAAAAGGGAAAAAAAGAATTTAATAACAGACTGCTGAAAATCGTATATGAGGATGCCTATATCATTGTTGTCGAGAAGATGCAAGGACTTTTATCAGTCAATACGGATCGCCAGAAAGAGCGCACGGCCTACACGATACTTAACGAATATGTACAACGCTCCGGACGCCAATTCCGCGTGTTTATCGTTCACCGCCTGGACAGGGATACTTCCGGCCTGATGATGTTTGCCAAAAACGAAAAAACACAGCAGATCCTACGTGACAACTGGCATGATATAGTAACTGACCGCCGATATGTAGCTGTAGTGGAAGGAAATATGGAAAAAGATTATGATACGGTTGTTTCCTGGCTGACTGATAAAACACTTTATGTAAGCTCCAGTGAATACGATGACGGTGGTTCAAAGTCTATTACCCACTATAAGACGATCAAACGTGCCAACGGATATTCTCTTTTGGAACTCGATCTGGAAACCGGCCGGAAAAATCAGATTCGTGTACACATGCAAGATTTAGGACATCCTATTATCGGTGATGGAAGATATGGAAGAGAAGATGCTCCCAACCCTATCGGACGACTGGCACTCCATGCTTTCAAACTCTGCTTTTATCATCCGGTAACGGGAGATTTGATGGAGTTCGAGACGCCATATCCGGCGGAGTTTAAGAAGTTGTTTTTGAAAAAATAAATTCCTATATTCAAAAATAAAGCCAGAATCATCATTGACTCTGGCTTTATTTTTAATCTTTATCACTATTTTATTGACGACGCATATAGAATGGCTGTCCATCTATTCTATCTCTAAAATCCCGCCAATTATTATACCATGTTCCACTAAAAGTCCTGTCAGTAGCTTCCGCCCCCCAAATATAGGCATAAGTGTCATCACCATAAAAATACAATTCCATTGAATTATATCCTTCATCAATCCATCTCCACTCAAAAACCAAGTAATTCGGATCACCAGCAGAGCCAATTGTTCCTTGATTTCTCGCATTAAATGTCATGAGCGTACCTCTTCCCCAGGTATATGCCCCGAAATCAATTTCTTCATTAGTATACCACTCGCCAGGCAGATTAAATTCTGTCTCGTCTTCACTTTCACACGAAGTAAAGCCAACCAATAAAGTCAGCATCATCAAGATACCTGCATATCTTTTTATCATTTTCATAATTCTCTAGTTTATTGCGTTTATTAATACAAAATTAGCATTTTATATTTACTATACATCACAAGCCACAAGTTTTTTGTACCTTTGCAAAGATAATATTAAATTTTCCACATGAAACTTCTTTGGCTTGATTTAAATAGTTCGTACGCTCATTCTTCGCTGGCATTGCCAGCCTTACATGCCCAGATAGCAAATAATACAGACATTGAATGGTGTACGGTCTCCGCCACTATCAATGAAAATACCGGTAGTGTCGTCAATCAAATCTACCGCCATCAACCGGACATCATTGCAGCTACCAACTGGCTATTTAATCACGAGCAACTCCTGCACATCGTTTCACGCGCAAAAGCGTTACTACCTCACTGCTGTGTTATACTCGGAGGTCCCGAGTTTTTAGGAGATAATGAAGCTTTCTTATATAAGAACAAATTTGTAAGCGGAGTGTTTCGCGGAGAAGGCGAAGAAGTATTTCCTTTATGGTTAAAAGTGTGGAATCAGCCAAGAAAAGAATGGAAATCAATCACAGGACTCTGCTATCTGGATGAATCGGAAGCATACCATGACAACGGGCTCGCCCGTGTCATGAACTTTTCCGAATTAGTCCCTCCTGAAGAGAGCCGTTTCTTCAATTGGAGCAAGCCCTTTGTGCAATTAGAAACTACCCGCGGATGTTTTAACACCTGTGCCTTTTGTGTCAGTGGAGGTGAAAAACCGGTTCGCACCCTATCTCTTGAAGCAACCCGGAAACGTCTTGACGTGATACACCAACACGGAATCAAGAATGTACGGGTACTGGACCGCACTTTCAATTACAACAACAAACGGGCAAAAGAATTACTAAATCTATTCCGCGAATACCCGGATATCTGTTTTCATCTGGAAATTCATCCTGCACTCCTTTCTGATGAACTCAAACAGGAATTAGCCACCCTTCCTAAAGGACTGCTACACCTGGAAGCCGGAATCCAAAGCCTTCGGGAAAACGTGCTTGAACAAAGCCGGAGAATAGGCAAACTCTCCGATGCTTTGACCGGACTCAAGTATCTATGTTCCCTTGAAAACATGGAAACTCATGCCGACTTAATAGCAGGACTCCCACTCTACCATCTATCAGAAATTTTCGATGATGTCCGTACTTTAGCAGAGTATGGCGCAGGAGAAATCCAACTGGAATCCCTCAAATTACTTCCGGGCACCGAAATGAAAAGAAGAGCGGACGAATTAGGCATACAGTACTCTCCACTCCCTCCATACGAAGTTCTTCAAACTCGTGAAATCACCGTAGATGAATTACAGACAGCACATTATCTGTCCCGCCTGTTAGACGGTTTCTACAATACCCCAACTTGGCGAAGCATCACACGGATACTCATTCTCGAAAACCCTCATTTTATACATGAGTTACTCGATCATTTAGTTCAAACAGATGTGATTGACACCCCTCTTAGCCTGGAAAAAAGAGGATTAATCCTCTATGACTTCTGCAAGAATCATTATCCCGACTACCTGACACAAGTCAGCATTGCATGGATAGAAGCGGGTATGTCATTAAAAAAAGCTCCGGCAGAAAAAGTAAGAACCAAAAGACAGTTACAACCGGAAAGCGGGGAAATAAAATACGGAGCATATCGCGAGAATCTACGATTATGTTTCCTTCCCACCGATGAAGAAGGACATGGTTACTGGTTTGGTTTTGAGTCGGAGATTCAGAAGATACAACCGGTTTTCAAAGCTAAAAAACTATCATAAATAAAAGAAAAGTATTCTCATATTATGTGAAATTATTACCAGTCACTAATCGTTTAGAGCAGCATTTCCTGTTTTCCACCGTCCATACAATAAACTTTACTAGCACAGTGTATGGACATTCGAAAATATCAATTCAATATTTTTTGCCTATTATTGTTCCCCTTATCCGCAACAGGACAAGAATGGAACAAACAGGATTCATTGAGACTTCAGCAAATGCTGGAATCCGGTCAGGAGATCAAGATAAATAGAAAGTTTATCGAAAAAGTAGAGCAAAACATGTACTCTCGAAAACCGTTCGTAGATTTTGATCCCACACTACCGACTTTAAAATCTTCCATGATTTTTTCGAAACCTTCCATTCGCACTTATCAGACATTCCTAAAACCGGGTTCCACCTTTTTACCCACTTACTCCTGGTTAAGAATAAACAAGAATCTTGTGCTGCACAGTAAAAGTAATTTTGCAGAAAATTCCAGTTGCTTTCATATCCAAAGCCAAATAGAATATAATTTATCTCCCAAATGGTCTCTCAACATATATGGCGTACAAAACCTTGATACCCGAAAACACCGGGGCCTCCCTTCCGAAGTGGAACCCACCCAATTGGGTAGTAATGTTGTTCTCAAAATAAATAAAAACTGGAAAATAAAAACAGGGGTACAATACCAATACAATGTCCTCCGCAAAAGATGGGAATGGATACCTCAAATTAGTGTTTCATACGAATGGTAACCCGTGCCGACAATCAGGAATCGAAAAGTTTTAGAAAACAAGAAAGCATATTTTCCATTTATTCTCGTACCTTTGTCATACGATTAAATATGCTATAATAATGAAGAACTTTATCAAGGGATTCCGGTTTACCCCCTCTAATTATCCGGCAGAAGTAGAAGCAAAAATACAGAAATACAGAAAGCAAGGTTATAAACTTCCACCGCGCAAAGTACTCCGTACTCCCGAGCAACTGGAAGGTATCCGGGAAAGTGCCAAGATCAATACTGCACTGCTGGACTATATTTCAGAGAATATCCGGGAAGGCATGTCCACCGAAGAAATTGATGTGCTAGTGTATGATTTCACCACCAGTCACGGTGCCATCCCTGCCCCACTCAACTACGAAGGTTTTCCCAAAAGTGTTTGCACCAGCATCAACGATGTAGTGTGCCACGGAATACCCAATAAAAATGAGATTCTGAAAAGCGGAGATATTATCAATGTAGAGGTAACCAAAGAATGTATGGAAATAGGAATTGCTGCCGCACAACCCTGGAAACAGCTGGGTGATGTAGGCGCCGCCATCCAGGAACATGCAGAAAAGAACGGATTCAGCGTAGTCCGTGATCTCTGCGGACATGGCGTAGGGATGCAATTCCATGAGGAACCGGACGTAGAACATTTCGGACGCCGGGGCACAGGCATGATGATCGTGCCGGGCATGACCTTCACCATCGAACCTATGATTAATATGGGAACCTACGAAGTGTTTGTAGATGATGCCGACGGATGGACTGTCTGTACCGACGACGGACTGCCTTCCGCCCAATGGGAAAATATGATTCTGATTACTGAAACCGGAAACGAAATTCTGACATATTAATGGAACTGATTCTACTTATTGTTATTGCCGTGTTAATGATAGTCCTACTTGTATTATCACTAACCAAAGGCAACAATCAAACTCAAGCAGAACAATTACAAATAGCCTTGCGCCAGCAAATGCAGGAAAACCGGGAAGAACTGAACCGCAGCATCCGGGAACTTCGCGTGGAAATGACGCAAACGCTGAACCAGAATATGCAACAGCTCCAAGATGTTCTGCACAAGAATATGATGACTACCGGAGAACTGCAACGACAGAAATTCGACATGATGGCCCGCCAGCAGGAAGCATTACTGAAATCCACCGAGAAACGACTGGATGATATGCGCCTGATGGTGGAAGAAAAGCTCCAGAAAACCCTGAATGAACGTATCGGCCAATCATTCGAAATCGTCCGTTCGCAACTTGAGAACGTACAAAAAGGACTGGGAGAAATGAAATCTCTTGCTCAAGATGTCGGCGGACTAAAAAAGGTATTGAGCAACGTAAAGATGAGAGGAACGTTCGGCGAAGTCCAACTGGGTGCACTCTTAGAACAAATGATGAGCCCCGAACAGTACGACGCCAATGTCAAAACAAAAAAGAGCGGAACCGAATTTGTAGAATTTGCCATCAAGCTTCCGGGAAAAGATGACGCCAACAGCACCGTCTACCTCCCCATCGACGCCAAATTTCCGAAAGATGTATACGAACAATATTACGATGCATTCGAAGCGGGAGACGCAGCATTGATGGAATCGTCCGGCAAACAATTGGAAAATACAATCAAAAAGATGGCAAAAGACATCCATGATAAATATGTAGACCCGCCTTTTACCACAGATTTTGCCATCATGTTCCTCCCGTTTGAAAGCATATATGCCGAAGTAATCCGACGTACCAGTCTCATCGAAACACTCCAAAAGGAGTATAAGATTGTAGTTACAGGTCCGACAACATTAGGCGCCATCCTCAACAGTCTTCAGATGGGATTCCGTACACTTGCCATCCAAAAACGTACCGGAGAAGTCTGGACCGTATTGGGAGCTGTCAAAACAGAATTCAGTAAATTCGGAGGATTACTTGAAAAAGTACAAAAGAACTTGCAAAGCGCCGGTGACCAACTCGAAGAAGTCATGGGAAAACGAACACGTGCCATCGAACGCAAACTGCGGCAAGTGGAACAGTTGCCACACGAAGAAAGCCAAAAGATTCTCCCTATTGACGTAGAAGACGATTTGACAGATTACTAACTGATATTATTTAGAGAAAGTGTTTCGACACACCTCGACACTAAATAGAAAATGCTCTACAACATTTCCATATCACGTCAATCCGCATAACTCCGCAAAGCCAAATTCTTCACCCAAAGAACGAAGATACCCGTCAGAATCAGATTCAATACCAGAGTAAGCACTGAAATAACCAATGCCGGACCACCCAAGTTATATCCCAATGCAATGAAAATGATTCCGGCCCCTACCTCACCACGGGTAAACATACCGATGGAAAGAGCCAGTCGCTCACTTAATTTCCGGTCACGATAGAAGAACATCGGACAAAGTTTTCCTATATTCGACAATAAAGAGACAATCACCACATGAAACATAATCATTCCCCACGACATCATCTCCTGCGATCCCGTTACAGAATAAGAACTTGCATGAGTCTCCGCAAAGTTCACTCCGATAAAATGCGGCATACTCATTCCCACCAGAAACATGAAGAAAAATGAAATCCCGGTAGCCACCTTTCGTTCCACAGGTGTGTCATATTCCTTATGTTTCATAATCATACCCAGAACAAATGCCGGCAACAGGACTTCAATATGAATACTTCCCTCGTCCCCATACAATTCTTTACTCCCCAGATACAGTATTTGAGTAGCCAGAAATATAATCACTGAATAAAAGAGGATAGCCTTCCAATCCTGACGCCAATCATACTTATTCAATCTTTGCCAACCGATCGACAATAACAAGAACACAATTACCACTACAATAATCAACTGCCAGCGCAGTCCGATCATCATAATCTGAAGAGGAATCATCAAAAGAATCGTATCCAAATCGTCGAAAATAGCCAATACCTGTATCTTCTTGTAAATCCAACTGGACTTCAGTCCGATAGCCGCCAACATCGTAAACAGAATACCGGCTGATGTAGGTGCAGCAAAACGGCTTAACAATAAATTCTCCTTCCATGCTTCCCAACTATTCCAAAACTCGGGAGGAAGCAATACAAACACATAATAAATAGCAATCATAAACCATGGTAAAGCAGCCGTAGCCATAGCTATAAAATAATCTTGAGCGTAACTTTTCCACCGTGTTTTATCAAGGACGAACTCACGGCCTACATTAATCATTATAAAACTAAGACATACATAGAGTAGTACATTCGATATGGATTTAACAGCTCCATACCCATCTCCTGCCATCATCGGCAGGAATTGCGAAACCACGAGCCCCAACATCAGGAAGCCCGAAAAAGACAGAACTTTTCTCATATTTATA
>DXOJ01000678.1 GCA_019412865.1 Bacteroides sp.
AAACGAGAACTTTCTTGATTTCCTTTTCCATTTCTTTTGTTGTTATAATAAGTTGTTATTTCTAAGTTCGTCCATAAAAAAAATGCGTTACCCTCAAAAAAGGATTAACGCATTACCAAAGAACTAAAATATCGTTTTTGGAGAAAAGAGAAGAAGTCTGCCGTTTCCGGGTGCAAAACATCCGAATGTAGATAATACTTACTTCTGATTTCCTGTTGATTCATTGTTAATATCAAAATTTGTGCAAAGTAACGACATATTTTGCAAATGACAAAAAGAAACGTTCATTTTTTACTGAAATAGTTTACCGCGTCAATGAAACGGTTGTTTTTTCCGTTAGCTTTTTAATGAATACTTTTTTATCATAGTAAGCACAAATCATGAAGTAACTACATTTTGATGTATCTTTCAGTTTTTATCCTTATCTTTGTCGCCATTATATAATAAGGTAATAAAATATGGGAAAAGAAAAAATCATATTGACGGGCGACCGTCCTACCGGAAGACTTCATATCGGTCACTATGTAGGCTCGTTGAAACGCAGAGTTGACCTGCAAAATGCAGGTGATTATAGCAAGATGTTTATCTTCATTGCCGATTCGCAGGCATTGACAGACAATATAGACAATCCGGAGAAGGTGCGTCAGAATGTAATTGAAGTAGCCCTTGACTATCTGGCTTGTGGCATAGATCCGTCTAAAGCTACCATCTTCATACAGTCGCAAATTCCGGAATTATGCGAGCTTAGTTTCTATTATATGGACCTTGTAAGCGTATCTCGCCTGCAACGTAACCCGACTGTGAAATCGGAAATCCAGATGCGCAACTTTGAAGCAAGTATTCCTGTAGGTTTCTTCACTTATCCTATCAGCCAGGCAGCGGACATCACAGCATTCCGTGCAACAACTGTCCCTGTGGGTGAAGACCAGGAACCAATGCTTGAACAGGCTCGTGAAATCGTTCGCCGTTTCAACTATATATATGGTGAGACATTGGTAGAACCGGAAATCCTGTTGCCGGACAATGCAGCCTGCCTGCGTCTTCCGGGAACTGACGGTAAAGCTAAAATGAGTAAATCACTCGGAAACTGTATCTACCTTTCGGAAGAACCGGAAGAAATCCAGAAGAAGATCATGAGTATGTATACCGATCCGGGACATCTCCGTGTACAAGACCCGGGAAAGATTGAAGGTAACACCGTATTCACTTACCTTGACGCCTTCTGCCTCCCCGAACATTTCGAACGCTACTTACCGGATTATCCGAATCTGGCAGAATTGAAAGCACATTATCAACGCGGTGGACTGGGCGACGTAAAAGTGAAACGTTTCCTGAATTCTATTATGCAAGAAATACTCGAACCGATTCGTAATCGTCGTAAAGAGTTCAGCAAAGATATTCCGGCTATCTATGACATGCTTCAGCAAGGATGCGAAGTAGCCAGAGCTGCTGCTGCCGAGACTTTGGCAGATGTGAAAAAAGCAATGAAGATTAATTATTTCGATGACAAGGAGTTAATCGAGGAACAGGTAAAACGTTTCTCACAGGAATAAGGAAGTTTGCATAAAAACGTATCATATAAAGTAAAGGCTGCCTACTCTAAGAAAGAATGGCAGCCTTTATTATAATATATAATTTAAGATTTAGCTAACTTCATCTTCATCATTCTTGAATAATACATCCTTTAATTTCTGATAAAGGAATGAAAGTATCAGTAATATCAGTCCGAGAATGATGAATACAATGATCTTACCGATAGTAGGCATTGCCCACAAATCATCAAATACAAGTTTAAGCAGAACGATTCCAAAAGTCGAAAGGCTTATCATGCGCATGACTTTCTGATGCAAACGCATCCCTAGTCCCATCTGAACAAATCCGGCAATACTTAATGAAAGCGAAAGTCCGGCACTGAAATCATCCACTCCTACCTGCCAGAGGAAAGAGCGTACCATTGTCACCCAAAGAAGAGTGACCAGAATATTGAGATAAATAGTGAAACGACTCTTGATGCCGATTAATAGATAGTATTGGCGTGCCACATAGCATATATTCGCTATTACAAATGCTGCCGTGAACCATCGTAGTACAACAGGCACAAAAGCCATGTTCTCCCATTGATCTCCCCATATATTTATGATATATACAAGCGTATTTATCCCAATAGCTAACATATAGAAAGTCAGACATTGGGTGATCGGGAATCGTTTTCTAAAAGCATAACAAACACTCGAAATGGCAATGGCAGTAAACAAGAACATTGCTCCGCTCCTCGTAGCTCCCTCAAAATGCAGGTGAAACTCCATCATAAATGTATAATAAAGTATGGCTACAGAGACAAAAAGCATGAAAGGATTCCAGAAACCATATTTCAGTTGACGGGCTGTAGAGAAGAATGGTCTATAATACCCCATCAACAGAGCAAATGCTCCCATAGCCAGCCCTACAAACAAAGAGGTGGCAAATGAACTGTTCAGGAAAATAGTGCTGACAGCATGATGCTCATGCATTACTACATTATATATATCCATCAGGTAAGAAATAAAGGTGAGTCCCACCAGTATCTTTGCCGCATATTCATATACCCGGATTCTCGACTTGATATAAAGCCATAATAATAACACCATTTCTGACGCCCAAACTAATGTTATATAGTTTCCATCCAACTGAATCGGAACGGTAATAGAGACAAATGTCAACACAAGCCCCAGAGTGGTATACACCAGGAATTTATAGTCTTTCCGGCTCTTCCATAACCAAAGCACCAGTCCTAAATTAACAAGAGCAATGAACAGGCTCAACAAACCGCTTGCTTTGAAAGACCATCCCATATTCCGCAAGAACAAAGCTCCCGAAAGCAGATAAATAAAGTTATTCGTTATAATGACGAATACCAGCCCCCGACTCATTGTTCGCATATCTTCCCCACGAAGAATAGAGAACACCGGAAGTAGAAAGATAAAATAAAACAGAGTGGTAAACAAAAACAAGTGCTCCGAAATAACTGTAGAACTGGAGGTATAGCTAAATAAAAGAAAGATTCCCATTATCAGCCAGGTAAAGACAAATGAGATCATCGGAAGCTCACCCCACTTCTTATAAATGGAAAGTCCGAACATACCGAGATTCAGGATACTTACATAAGTGAACAGTACCAGATAACTTCCCTCTCCACTGCTTACGATGAAAGGTGCAAGAAATCCTCCGACAAGTGAAATGATGGCCAGTTCGCGCCGATTGTATACCACAGACAAAACAGACATAAATACAGTGACGCCTATCAGAATGATAAACGCCATAGTCTGCGAGAAGATATGATAATAATGGAATGCAATGGCAACCGTAAGATAGAATACAGCAAAAGCACCACCCGCAAGCAACGAGCTAAATGTACGATACTTCTTTTGCAACCGTTCGGCAACGGCCAGTAATACAGCTCCCGTCAGGAAACCAAGTACGGTACGGAAAGTCTCATTGATCCAATTCTTATCAATAGCATACTTCACAAAGAAGCCTACACCGATGACGAATATTAGGATACCGATCTTTCCGAAGAGATTCTCACCGATGAACTTCTCATAGTTCACTTGTTTCTTTTGTTTCGGAACAGCCTCAACACAAACATCTTCCAGTTCTGTTTCAACCGTCTTTTCACGTGTTCCTTCCAGTGCCTCACGGATAACTGTTTCAACAACCGGCTTCTGTTTTTCCGGTACAGTTTCTTTTTGCTGTTTAGTCTCTAGTGTCGAAGTTTTTTCTATTATTTGAGGTGATGCAGAGATATCTTCGTTTTCCT
Source organism: Bacteroides sp. (assembly GCA_019412865.1). GTDB lineage: Bacteria > Bacteroidota > Bacteroidia > Bacteroidales > Bacteroidaceae > Bacteroides. Next base: position 3,797 of record DXOJ01000678.1, read on the forward strand.
TTTTCAATGCTTCTCCTTCAGGCTTTACCTTTTCAGTAACCCCTCTTTGCTGAACTTTGAGATAATCATCCATCCGTTTTTTTATCTCGTTCAGTTCTCTTTCTATCTTCCCAAAACGATTATCCAGCCTACTCAATAAAACAAAAAACATAATTAAAACGAATAGTGCGTATACGGTATTTATATCGTCCATAATATTTTAGATTTGAGTTCCATATCACAAATATATAAAATATTGCTACACAGAGCGATTATTCCAGTAAGAATGATTCAAATCAAGAGTGAATTAACAGAGATTCAAGCCCTTTCACTTTGCTTTGTATGTAATTTCATTATAGCTAATCAGAATATCATTATAGCTAAAAGGAAGATGCTAATAGCAAAAACAAATATGCTAATAGATTATTTTTTTCATTGGGATGATTAAAAAAAACATTGCAGTGTTTGCCACAATTAATGCAATGATTTTAGAAAGCACTGTAATGACATTTTTTCGATATGTAAGTAAGCGTCTCCGCGATTCTATATAGTGTATTAAAATAAAAAGGCTAATGATCCC
>DXOJ01000679.1 GCA_019412865.1 Bacteroides sp.
TTATCATGAATGCATTTCAAAAAACAGGCGAAAAAATGACAAACTACAGATGGACTATCTGTGCTATGCTATTTTTTGCTACCACAGTTAACTATCTCGACCGTCAGGTTCTCTCATTGACATGGGATGAATTTATCAAACCAGAATTCCACTGGGACGAATCTCACTACGGTACTATTACTTCTGTTTTCTCGATTGTATACGCTATATGTATGCTGTTTGCCGGTCGTTTTGTCGACTGGATGGGAACTAAAAAAGGCTACCTTTGGGCCATTGGTGTCTGGTCTGCCGGTGCTTGCCTCCATGCTGTCTGCGGCATCATCACAGAAGCTCACGTTGGTCTCCACAGCGCAGCAGAACTGGCTGGTGCAACAGGAGACACTATTGTCGTTATCGCTACTGTCAGTATGTATTGCTTCCTCGCTGCCCGCTGTATTCTGGCCTTAGGAGAAGCTGGCAACTTCCCTGCCGCTATTAAAGTAACTGCAGAGTATTTCCCTAAAAAAGACCGTGCGTATGCTACTTCCATCTTTAATGCGGGTGCGTCAATCGGCGCATTGATTGCCCCTCTTACCATTCCTATCTTAGCCAAAGCGTTCGGTTGGGAAATGGCATTTATCGTGATTGGTGGACTTGGCTTCATTTGGATGGGATTCTGGGTATTCATGTACGATGCTCCATCTAAAAGCAAACATGTCAATCAGGCAGAGCTTGATTATATCGAACAAGACCAGCGCGAAGCAGGCAGTGCTCCGATGACAGATGAGAAAGATGAAAAAAGAATGAAGTTCTGGCAATGTTTCAGCTACAAGCAGACATGGGCCTTTATCTTCGGTAAGTTCACCACTGACGGTGTATGGTGGTTCTTCCTTTTCTGGACTCCGTCTTATCTGAATACTCAATTCGGCATCAAAACCTCCGACCCGTTGGGTATGGCATTAATCTTTACGCTTTATGCGGTAACCATGTTATCCATCTATGGTGGTAAATTACCTACCATCTTCATCAACAGAACGGGTATGAATCCTTATGCAGCCCGTATGAAAGCGATGTTGATCTTCGCCTTCTTCCCATTGGTTGTATTGTTGGCACAGCCGTTAGGTACGGTTTCTCCATGGTTCCCGGTTATTTTAATCGGCATCGGTGGTGCTGCTCACCAGTCCTGGTCAGCTAACATCTTCTCTACTGTAGGTGATATGTTCCCAAGAACGGCTATTGCAAGTATTACCGGTATCGGTGGTATGGCAGGAGGCGTAGGTTCTATGATTCTTCAGAAAGTGGCAGGGAACTTGTTCGTATATGCTTCCGGAACAACAATGGTTGACGGCAAAGAGGTGGAAATGACGAAAGAATTGCTCGAACAAGGAGCACAATTCGTACACCCTGCCATGACATTCATGGGCTTCGAAGGTAAACCTGCCGGATATTTCATAATTTTCTGCGTGTGTGCAGTAGCTTATCTGCTTGGTTGGGTCATCATGAAGGCATTAGTTCCGAAATACAAACCTATCGTATTGGATTAATTCCATTTCAATAGATACTATCAATAAAAACAAAAGAGTAATCCGTCGCCGGATTACTCTTTTGTTTTTAACCAATTATTCAAAAAATGAAAAATAAAAAAGCCTCTTCTCACGAAGAAGGCTTTTTAGGTTTACTTATTCTTCAT
>DXOJ01000068.1 GCA_019412865.1 Bacteroides sp.
TTTTTAAGTACTTGCATTTATTAATTATGAATTAGAATTTATATCTTTGCAAAATCTAAAAAATATGTTTATGAAACAAGTGAAATTTTTCTTGGTGGCTTTGATGGCTGTGGTTATGGGTATGTCAGTTACTTCTTGTATGAATGGAGATGATAATACAATTGTTCAGCGGAATGACTTTGTACGAGTTGTTCAAGATCTTCCTGTCTATTTTAAAGATATGGCTGGAAATAAGTTAATCCCTACTTCTGCAATAACAACGTCAGAAACTATGGCATTGATAGCATATCAATATGATAGAGCTACAATTGCAGAAAATGCGACTTCTGTAACTATCACTTTATTAGCAGAACCTTCTTATATAAAGGAATCTTATGCAACCACTACTCCATATGTAACATCTAATTCTCCAGTGATGACACTAGAGCCCTCTACGATGTATGGTGTATTAAAAGGTGGCTTTTTTGATAAAAATACATTGATTCTTCCGATTGCTTATAAATACAAAAAGTATGAAAAGGAAGAAGATGCACAGACTGAGTTGAATAGACATTCTTTTGAGCTATATTATGATTCAGAAACAGGTTTCAAAGATGGAGTTTTAACATTGCGTTTGCATCATAATGCTCAAGCTATAGAGAGTGAAAGTGGAGATGGTAAGACTGTAGAAAGAAAGGACAGTAATTTTGAGTATAAAGCATTTAATTTATCAATAATTCTTCGTTCGTTATCTTCTATTCCAACTAAGGTTAATGTTGTGATTGATCAAAACGAAAGTAATGATAAGTTTGATGAAGGAAGTATTAAGGATGCAAAATTCCCATATGAGTATCTATTTACAGAATAACAATTGAACTACAAAGAACTATTTAACATAGCAATGAAATTGATTTCCTCTCCGGCCAAGGCCTGGGAGGAAATTTCTATGGAAGAGGATAGGCGAAAAGTTTTTATGGCTTTTGTCTATCCTATGATTGGTTTATGCGGTCTGTCCGTATTCGTCGGTTCACTGCTGACGAATGGGTGGGGAGGTCCTCAAAGTTTCCAGATAGCTATGACCAATTGTTGCGCCGTAGCTGTAGCCCTGTTCGGTGGCTATTTTCTGGCAGCTTATGCCATCAATGAAATGGGAACAAGAATGTTTGGCATGCATAGCAATATGCCGTTGACGCAACAGTTTGCAGGATATGCATTGGTTGTGCCTTTCCTGCTTCAGATAGTAACCGGACTGTTACCTGATTTTAGAATTATTGCTTGGTTGCTGCAGTTCTACATCGTCTATGTGGTATGGGAGGGAGTTCCTGTACTGATGGGAGTAGAAGAAAAACAACGATTAAAATACACCCTTTTGTCGTCTGTATTGTTAATACTATGTCCGGCGGTGATACAGATCGTGTTTAATAGACTGACGGCTATACTTAATTAATGAGTAAAGATGAAACAACCTCCTGTAAATATAAAGAATAAACGGGCTACGTTTGATTACGAGCTGATAGATACCTACACAGCAGGTATTGTATTGACCGGTACGGAAATAAAATCCATTCGTTTGGGAAAAGCCAGTTTGGTAGATACGTTTTGCTATTTTACGAAAGGCGAATTGTGGGTGAAGAATATGCACATCGCCGAATATTTCTATGGATCGTACAATAACCATACGGCACGTAGAGAGAGGAAGTTGTTGCTTAGTAAAAAAGAATTGGAAAAACTTCAGCGGGAGATGAAAAATCCCGGCTTTACGATTGTCCCTGTACGCTTGTTTATCAATGAGAAAGGTTTGGCGAAACTGGTCATAGCTTTGGCGAAAGGTAAGAAAGAGTATGATAAACGGGAATCCATTAAGGAGAAAGACGACCGTAGAGATATGGCAAGAATGTTCAAGCGGTAAGTAAAAAACGCTATAAGATAAAACGCCGGACTGCGAAGAGTCTGGCAGATGATGGCAGAGTAGGTAATTAGGAATTAATGTGATAGGGTAATGAAAAAGACAATTTCTCAAGTCGTATCCGAGCGCATCCTTATTCTGGATGGGGCAATGGGTACAATGATTCAACAATATAACCTCAAGGAAGAAGATTTTCGTGGTGAACGATTTGCGCATATCCCCGGACAGTTGAAAGGGAATAACGACTTATTGTGTCTCACACGTCCCGACGTGATTCAAGATATTCATCGTAAATACCTGGAAGCAGGTGCGGATATCATCGAGACCAATACATTCAGTTCGACTACAGTTTCTATGGCTGATTATCATGTAGAAGAATACGTACGTGAGATGAATCTGGCAGCCGTAAAACTAGCCCGTGATCTTGCCGACGAATACACTGTAAAGAATCCAGATAAACCACGTTTTGTGGCCGGCTCCGTAGGACCTACCAATAAAACCTGTTCTATGAGCCCGGACGTGAACAACCCGGCTTATCGTGCTTTGAGTTACGACGAACTGGCTGCATCCTATCAGCAACAAATGGAAGCAATGCTCGAAGGTGGGGTAGACGCCATTCTGATTGAGACAATCTTTGATACCCTAAATGCCAAAGCTGCAATTTTTGCTGCCGAACAAGCCATGAAAATGACAGGCATAGAAGTGCCGATCATGTTATCTGTAACAGTGTCTGATATTGGCGGACGAACATTGTCCGGACAAACATTGGATGCATTTCTGGCTTCTGTGCAACATGCCAATATATTTTCAGTCGGTTTGAATTGCTCATTCGGTGCCCGTCAGTTGAAGCCGTTCCTGGAACAGCTGGCATCCCGTGCACCTTATTATATTAGTGCCTATCCGAATGCCGGGTTACCGAATAGTCTGGGTAAGTATGACCAGACACCTGCGGATATGGCTCATGAAGTGAGAGAATATATTGAAGAAGGATTAATCAATATTATTGGTGGCTGTTGTGGTACGACAGATGCTTATATTGCTGAATATCCCGCCCTTATAGAAGGAGCTGAACCACACGTCCCTGTCTCTGCGCCGGATTGTATGTGGCTCTCCGGACTTGAACTGCTGGAAGTGAAGCCGGAAATAAACTTTGTGAATGTCGGTGAACGTTGCAACGTAGCCGGTTCGCGCAAGTTCCTTCGTCTCATCAATGAAAAGAAATATGATGAAGCCCTTTCTATCGCCCGCCAACAAGTGGAGGACGGTGCTTTAGTGATTGACGTCAATATGGACGATGGATTGTTGGAGGCAAAGACAGAGATGACTACTTTCCTGAATCTTATCATGTCCGAACCCGAAATAGCCCGTGTTCCGATTATGATCGATTCTTCCAAATGGGAAGTTATTGAAGCCGGACTGAAGTGTCTTCAGGGTAAGTCAATCGTCAACTCTATTTCTTTGAAAGAGGGAGAGGAAGTTTTCCTTGAACATGCCCGAATCATCCGGCAATATGGAGCCGCTGCTGTAGTTATGGCGTTCGACGAGAAAGGACAGGCAGATACAGCCGCCCGTAAAATCGAAGTATGCCAACGGGCTTACCGTCTTTTGGTTGATAAAATCGGTTTTAATCCTCACGATATTATTTTTGACCCCAATGTGCTTGCCGTAGCTACGGGGATTGAAGAACATAATAACTATGCTGTAGATTTTATTGAAGCTACCGCTTGGATAAAGAAAAATCTCCCCGGTGCACATATCAGCGGAGGAGTCAGCAACCTTTCTTTCTCTTTCCGTGGTAACAATTATATTCGTGAGGCCATGCATGCAGTGTTCCTTTATCATGCCATCCAGCAAGGAATGGACATGGGGATTGTGAATCCGGGAACTTCCGTATTGTACACTGATATTCCGGCTGATGTCTTGGAAAAGATAGAAGATGTTGTCTTAAACCGTCGTCTGGATGCGGCGGAACGGCTTATCGAATTAGCGGAATCTCTGAAAGCAAACATGAACGAAACTGCCGGACAACCGGCTGTCAAGCAAGATGCCTGGAGAGAAGGAACTGTTCAGGAACGTTTGAAGTATGCCTTGATGAAAGGAATCGGAGATTTTCTGGAACAGGACTTGGCAGAGGCATTGCCTCTTTATGATAAAGCGGTTGATGTAATTGAAGGACCGCTGATGGATGGAATGAACCATGTTGGTGAACTGTTTGGTGCCGGTAAGATGTTTCTTCCCCAGGTTGTGAAGACTGCCCGCACCATGAAGAAAGCCGTAGCTATCTTGCAACCGATCATTGAATCGGAAAAAGTGGAAGGAAGTGCTTCGGCAGGTAAAGTGCTACTGGCAACTGTAAAGGGGGATGTGCACGACATCGGAAAAAACATTGTAGCTGTAGTGATGGCCTGCAATGGTTATGATATTGTAGATTTAGGAGTAATGGTTCCTGCAGAAACCATCGTTCAGCGTGCTATTGAAGAAAAGGTAGATATGATCGGGTTGAGTGGACTGATTACTCCATCTTTGGAAGAAATGGCTCACGTGGCTGTTGAACTTGAAAAAGCAGGTTTGGATATTCCTCTTTTGATTGGTGGAGCCACTACATCGAAGATGCATACGGCATTAAAGATTGCTCCTGTTTATCATGCTCCGGTAGTACACCTGAAAGATGCTTCCCAAAATGCAAGTGTCGCTTCCAAATTGCTCAACCCGCAGGCAAAAGCCGAGCTGGTGAATGAATTGGAAACAGAATATGAAGCACTCCGTGAAAAGAGTGGGCTGATGAAGCGTGAAACTGTTTCGTTGGAAGAAGCACAGAAAAATAAGTTGAACCTGTTTTAAACATTGTCACAATGAAAAAGATTTTCTCTTTCTTATGTCTGATTGTAGCAGTCACTGCTATGACCTCCTGTTCTTCTGCAAAAGAAGAAAAAGGAACATCCGGAACCGGAAATGCTGTGTTGGATAATATTTTCGAGCGCAAAAGTGTGCGTGCTTATCTGAATAAAGGAGTAGAGAAAGAGAAAATCGACTTGATGCTTCGTGCCGGAATGGCTGCTCCTACGGGTAGGGATATCCGTCCATGGGAATTTGTGGTAGTATCTGATCGTGCCAAACTAGATTCAATGGCAGCAGCACTTCCTTATGCCAAAATGCTGACGCAGGCCCGTAACGCCATCATCGTCTGTGGAGATTCAGTACGCTCGTCATATTGGTATTTAGATTGTTCTGCAGCAGCACAGAATATTTTGTTGGCTGCTGAAAGTCTGGGATTGGGTGCTGTATGGACAGCGGCCTATCCTTATGAAGACCGTATGCAAGTAGTGCGTAAATATACTAACCTGCCCGATAATATTCTTCCGCTTTGTGTCATTCTTTTTGGCTATCCGGCTACAAAAGAGAACCCGAAACAGAAATTTGACGAGAAAAAGATACATTATAATCAGTATTAGTAAACAAAAGTTTTGTCTTTT
>DXOJ01000680.1 GCA_019412865.1 Bacteroides sp.
GTGATATTCTATAAATAGCGAAAGCAAAGATAGTATTAATTTCTTTAGCGCAAAAAAAAGGCATCCCAAAACGAATTGAGATGCCCTTTATTATATAAAATTAAGTATCAGAGGACTATGATTTCTTCAAAGCCGCAATACTTTCTTTCAAAGATTTGATGATACTCTCCGCATCGGCCTGCTTCTTACGTTCCAGTTCAAGAACGGCAGCCGGAGCATTATTGACGAATTTCTCGTTGCTAAGTTTCTTCATCACTCCCTGCAAGAATCCTTCTTTATGTTTCAATTCGGCTTCCATACGGGCGATTTCGGCTTCCACGTCAATCTTATTGCCCAATGGCACGGCAAATTCGGTCGTTCCTATCATGAAAGAAGAAGCACCTTCTGATTTGCTTTCTACCACTGTTACGGAAGACAGGTTACACATCTTGATAATCACCGGATTCAATTTCTCTACCGGATGAGTGCCTACAACCTGCAATTCGAGTTCTTCTTTCAGAGCAATGTTCTTCTGCAAACGGATGCTACGGACATTACTGATGATTTCCTTAGCTACTTCAAACTCTGCCAGGAATTGTTCATTTGCTCCGACCGGTTCAAACAGTTGAGTAACCATCAAACTTTCACCCGGTTCACGCTCACGCAGTTGTTGCCACAATTCTTCTGTGATAAATGGCATAAAAGGATGCAGCAATTCAAGCAGACGCTCGAAAGAGCTAAGAACCATACTATAAATAAAGCCATTAACAGGCTGTCCATAAGCAGGTTTCACGATTTCCAACAGCCAAGAAGAGAATTCATCCCAGAACAGTTTGTAAACCAGCATCAACGCTTCGCTCAAACGATATTTGGAGAAGAGATCGGCCACTTCAACAGCTGCCGCATCCAGTCTTTGGTCAAACCAATGAACTGCCAGATGTGCATCGGTAGGAATCTCAATAGTACCTTTGGCATTTGTCCAGCCCTTAATCAGACGGAAAGCATTCCATATCTTGTTGCAGAAGTTACGTCCCTGTTCGCAAAGTGCGTCATCGAAAAGAATATCATTTCCGGCAGGAGCAGAAAGCATCATACCCATACGTACTCCATCGGCTCCGTATTTCTCGATCAACTCCAACGGGTCGGGAGAATTACCGAGTGACTTGGACATTTTACGTCCCAGTTTATCACGAACGATCCCTGTGAAGTAAACGTTCTTAAACGGCATCTGTCCTTCGTACTCGTAGCCTGCCATAATCATACGGGCTACCCAGAAGAAGATAATATCCGGTCCTGTCACAAGGTCACTGGTCGGATAGTAATAGTTGATTTCTTCGTTACCCGGATTGTTGATTCCGTCGAACAAAGAGATAGGCCACAACCAGGAAGAGAACCAGGTATCCAGACAATCTTCGTCCTGACGGAGATCTTCGATTGTCAAGGCGGCATTGCCGGTTTTCTCTTTCGCTTTTGCCAATGCTTCTTCTGCTGTAGCAGCTACCACATAACCGCCCTCCGGGAGGAAGTAAGCAGGAATACGATGTCCCCACCACAACTGACGGCTGATACACCAGT
>DXOJ01000681.1 GCA_019412865.1 Bacteroides sp.
GATAACAGTATTCTATCTTTTAGTGGCTGTATGCCTATTCGTTGAAATCCTACGGTGTATATAATAATCGAAAAGTACCCCAGATAATAATTGAAAAGTAGTCCACTATTTTAGATTTACAAAGGATATAATTCTTTTATTTTTCTCTTCCCATTTTCCTCATATTTTGTGTTTCTTTAACTCTATACGATTGCCCGCTCATGTTCACCAGATGCGCTTTATGAGTCAGTCTGTCTACCATTGCTGCCACCAATACTTTATCTTTTACAATTTCTCCCCATCTGTCGAAGGATAAATTAGTCGTAATGATTGTCGCTTTTTTGCCGGCTCTGAGTGATAGGTGGTTAAACAAGAGCTCTCCTCCCTCTTTATCACAACTGACATATCCAAATTCGTCACAAATGACCATATCATACTTTTCAAATCTAAGTTCCAATTGCCTGAGACTCTTCTGTGACCTGCATTCCCTTATTTGTGTGAGTAGATGTGGCACGGATGTAAAAAAGACAGAGTATCCTTCCATACATGCCTTAATGCCCAATGCGGTAGCTATATGTGTCTTTCCTGTTCCCGGATTACCATATAGCACAACGTTTCTTCCTTCTCTAATAAATTCAAGTGTCTCCAGTTCAGGTATGATCATCCGTGCGTCTTCGGGCAAATCCTCCCTTACCAGTTCCTGGAGATACTTCATTTGTGGGAACCCGGCTATCCTTACCCTTTGCTTTCTTCGTTTTTCCACCCTTATTTCCATTTCCTTTTCCAATATGCGTGCAATCAATGTTCTGCATCCCCAGTTCTCCTGTGTTGCCAACGTGATAAAGTCCTCCAGTTCATTCTGCAGGACATTTATTTTAAGTTCTCTTGCATAGTCTGTAATCATTTCGTTTTCTGACAAGTAGTCCATAATCATATTTTTTTTAGTTTAAAGAATCTATTTGATTTAAAACCTGCGTGCCCTCCATCATCCTGGTGAGATCCGCCAGAATACCCATTGCCGCATCCTCTATCTGTCGTGATTGCTGCCGGTGTTCTGTGCCAGGCGCATTTTCCCCATTTTCCTCCTGCCGTTCGTTATTTGCGTGCATAAAGGCTTTGATCTGGTCTGCCGATACCTTGTGTACTCCACGCTGTCTCAAAGCCTCATAGGAACGTATAATATCCTTGTCTGTAAATCCGTTCTGACTGGCGTATTGTATTAACAGTACAAAGTCTCTTCCATTATCCTGAAAATGCCTCTGGAAGAGTTCTTGTATTTTAGGGGGCATCTGCATGAGTGCTAACGATCCTTGTACTGCCCCCGGCTTGCGTAGCAGAGTACGCGCGTAATGCTCTAACTGTATCTTCCATTCTGCTGCACCATACACACGTTCATGCGCCGCCACCTTTGCCTGCCCGTGGAAGATAACAACCTTCTCGCTGTATATCTTGACCGAAACCGTTTTCCCCACTAATGTGTCGGGAACCGAGTAATGAATATTTTTCATACAGATAGTAGACCACTTGTCTACTTTATAATCCTCCAGTTGAAAGCATCCCATCTCGTTTATATGTGGCTGCAAGGCTGCCAGATCAGCCGCGAGCGACTCTACCTTGTCCAAAGTCGAGATACTTCCGGCCTGTGCGTTAAGCCCTTCACATACGTCTTGCAGATGTTTGTCGGCTTCTTCCACCGAATCGAAATCCATCCTCATACAGAACGCTTTGCGCCTGACATACTCCACACTACGCTCCACATGTCCTTTTTCCCATCCGGCACGTGCGTTGCAGAAACGGAAATCAAACCGGTAAAAGGCGCACATACGGCTCAAAGCTTCCGTGGGAGTCTTATCTGTTCCCACGAAGTCCTTGACCGCCACACGCATATTGTCATATACCATGACGTAGGGGACTCCCTTTACCTGGCGGAAGAAATTACGGTGCGACTCCATAAAGGCCAGCGTATTCTGATGGCGGAACAGATAGGCATAACGCCCGTTGCTGTGGCTAAAAGTAAACACGGCCAGAAAGAAACGCTGAAGCTTACCATGTATGCGTAGTTTTACCTCTCCCCAGTCGAACTCACAGTTCTCTCCCGGGATATAGTACTGCCGGATAAAAGCTTCTTCACGTTTACGGGACTTTTGGGTATCAAGCCCCGTAATATACTTACATACGCTCGGATAGCTGACTGAGAAGCCTCGTGAGATAAGAAGGCCATGAATATCCTTCTTCAACATACATTGCTTCTTAAGGCCACTGGCACGTTTACTAGCGTTCTTGGCTAAGCAGTCATCTATAATGGATTGTATCTGCCCGGTGATTACTCTACGGCTACGTTTGGAACTATCGTATCGGGGAGCAGTAGTCAAAATTGTCTCCAAACTTGCCAAAGGTGTATCGGTAGACAGTGTACTCTCATACTCTTGGATTACCTTATGTACCGTTTTACGGCTAATGTCCAGTTCGCGGGCAATAGCACGTTTGCTAAACCCCCGACTTCTATACAAATGAATTATGGTTTGTTTATCCACCATGGTTATCATGTTTATACTTCACTTATTGGTTGAACCGCAAAGGAAGTGGTTATCTTAATAAGTCTTAATATAGAGCAGGTAATTACGATAGGGAAAAAGTAATAAACAGACTCTATGTACTAACCAAGTGGTATACTTTTCAATTATTATAGTGGATTACTTTTGGGTTATTATTTACATCCCGTCGTCAATATAATGATCGCAGGAAGCTCACTATCGGCTTATGTAATCAGGTGCGTGAAAGAATTGCATCAAAAGTTGATGGTGGAGAAGCTATTTTCTGTATTGATTCTATGCCAATTGAAGTCTGTCGTCCCATAAGGTCAAAACGTTGTAAAATGGGAAAGAATAATTATGATAAAGCTCCCAATTATGGCTATTGTGCTTCACAGGGTAAACATTATTACGGATATAAATTACATTCTCTCTGTGGGTTGAGCGGTGTCATACACTCTTTTGACCTGACAAAGGCGAGTGTTCACGACATTCATTATTTGAAAGACGTAAAGTGTAACTTTCAGAATTGCACCATCATCGGTGATCGTGGATATATTGGAGCAGCCATACAACTTGATTTATTTGAAAAAGCTAATATCAAGTTGGAAGTTCCATATCGGTCAAATCAAAAAGATTGGAAACCTGTATTTAGTCCATTTGCTAAAGCAAGGAAAAGGGTTGAAACGCTTTTTGCACAATTATGCGATCAATTTATGATAATCAGAAATTACGCAAAACAAACAGAAGGATTGTTTACCAGAATTACGGGGAAAATTAGTGCACTTACAATCCTTCAATATATAAACAAGATTAATAACAAACCCATTGGACAAATTAAATATGCACTAATTTAATTCCGCCAACGGGTAAAGTGATAATAATTTTCTCACTCTCAGGTATGGTATTTCTTCTACTGGATTGGTTATGATATTTAATAGAGAATGAAAATAAATCATGCACAAAGACCTTCTTTTCCTCATCCTCATTTATTATAATTGCTATTTCTCTCATATGATATGTGTTTTAACGTACGTCTTACGCATTTCATTGTTGTGTTGACATCAATATACATCAGGAGATAATCGTGTCCGCAATCGTATGCCTAACAATTTGGCCTGTTCCTTTCCGAATTGAACCGCATTTTCAGACAGACTCAAATTATAGTCGTAGCCTTTGTCACTAATGATGGCATTATAAAGGGCTTCTGCCCAATCAAAGCCAGACTTAAATCCAAAGTTTGGAAACTTTTCCAAGATGGCAGTATGGAAAGTTCGGTAGTTGTACGTGTCATTGAGCAACTTGCAATTGGTCAATGCCGCAAAGAGGTAAGGTAGTATGGAGTCCGTATCATTTTCCGATACCCATTCTGAAAGAATCTGTCGGATTTCATGCGTGAGGACTTCTGCATGGGCAGGAACAAGCATTTCTTCAAGCAGGATATAGACTTGCTTGCGTCCTCGTCTGCCTTTGGTCTCTTGCAAGGTAGAACTGACTACATCTTTTGTCTCACCCTTATTCATGGATTTCCAAGTGCTTTTGGTATAGCCAGCCTTATCCATACTGGTAAGCAACAAAGACCTCATGATTTGCCCGCCAAAGCTTTTCTGCCAGTTTGAAGAACCATCGTCCATCATTATTTTGGAAAGCAAATCGGCTGCCTTGACAAAACCATTGTCAAATATCATCCAATAGAATGCGCTGAGCAAGAAAGGATTGTTGTGTTGCAACTTCCGTTTCGTTGTCTCTTGGCTAAATGTGGTGGCGAACAAGTCTTTCAGTTTCTCGTGGGCTTGCTGAGTGTCGTTTGCAAATTGAGCCTTGTTGTAACTTTCTGTTCCCGGACAGAGACATCCCAATATCTTGATGATGCCTTTGATGCCATCTAACGACAATGTTTCTGCCAAATAGGACATACCCTTGAAAGAGAATGTCATATCACCCTCGTAGGCTTTGGCGAAGAAATCGGTAAATTCCAGATACTCTTTCGAATGTTCATAGTGCCAACGGCGCAAACTCAACATGTTCAAGTCTTTGATAACCACCTCGTGGCTTTCGCGTCTTTTGTCCTGCAAATAAACTTTTATTCCATCCTTGAAGTATTGTGCATCTTTGGATTTCTCGAACTTGGACATGGCTTTCGCCATTTCTTCATATCCATTATCTAGTTCCAAATAACAATACAGACAACAAGCGGACACATTGCCTTCTTTAATAGCCTTGGAGAAACCGTCTATTAAATTCTCTGCTGTGCCACCTTCCTCGTCCATTGCCTCAACGAGCAGGTTCTGGAACGTGTCTGTCTCATCGTCATTCAGTTCTGTTCCATTATCGCACAACCAATTGTTCAAGACAGATTGAATCTTGCTCTTGAAGTCAGAATAGATTTCTTTATTCGCTTCAAGCCATTCCTGCATTTCCATATTATCGTCCATATAAGTATTTTAGTTATTGCCCCTTAGACACATCAGCGGTATGAAAATCACAAAGAAATCGGTATTTTTGTGGCATTTCATTCGGCCTTTTTGCGGTGCTCACTTTGTGTTTTTGGGGCGTTTCACTTGGTATTTTTGAGGCATTTCACTTAGTACTTTTGCGGTAACAATCCGTTTTATTCCCCAGATAGATTAGAAATCAACTCCATTCTATCCTCTTCACTCAGCCCCTTCAACATATCGAGCAAGGCCTTCTTATCTACAACTGTTGATGTTTCCTTGGACTTCTCGTTGAGCAAGTAATAGTTATACTCCAGCATTTTCTCCAGAGGATAGGCACCGATATAATTGGAAGTTATATCATTTCCACCACTATGCCCCATGCTATCGCTTATATATTTATAAGGTACAACGCCTGAGTTATTGAGGTTGGTGGCGAAACTATGTCTCGCCCAAGTTGGTGATGGCGTTTGTTTCAGGTCCAGCAACTTAGCCACCTTTGCCATGTGTTCACGAATATATCTATTGTACCGTTGAATAACCCATATCTCTTGTTCGGGTGTGCTTAATTCATTCATTATGGGGAACACTCGTCTCCCCAGTTTGGGAACGTTGCCATATCTGTTCAGTATCTCCTGTATCTCTGGAGTGACAGGAAAGATAACCTCACTGGCACTCTCGTTCCGTTCACGTGTCTTGTGGCGAAGGAATCGCAACTGCTTGCCATGAGTGGCATAGTATAGTTCATCATAGGTCAGCCGTAACGTATCGGCAAGATTCTGACCATCGCCCAAATACATAAAGAGGAATAATCCGAGGTCTCGGAATATCGCATGTTTCTCCCTGCCAAGAAACAACTCGTTGCCATCTTTATCTTTTGCCTCGTCCACTTTCCAAAAGTCATATAGCCTACGCATGGTAGCCACATCAAGAAACTCATGCTTGCGACTTTGTGCCTTGTTATAGCCAGTGTCCTTGAACATTTCTTTTGTATCACCTTTCATCAGGCCATTGGCGATGCACATATTGATGATAGTCCGTAGGCTGCGAAGCGCAATAGCAATAGTCGTGGTGCTCAGCTCATTCTTCTTCATGATTTTCACCCACTTCAAGATGAAGTCACGGTTTATGTCAGCAAACGACACATCCGTTCCCATATCTTTCACGAAACGATTACGCACATCCTTGCTGCAACGAGCGGAGCCAGCCTTGCCTTCGTTGGACTTGGATTGGATATATGAGTCCCACATCGTGATAATGGTGCTGTCATCATCTTTCTTGCCTTGGAATCTATCTTGCAACTTGTGAAGAGAGAAATTGTTTTCCGAGATAAGTTGATTGGTTATCAATTCCACCCTGTCCATTAAGTTCTTCATGTCGTTGCGTTCTGACAACTGAACACGACGACCACTTTTCTCATAGTCGCAAAGAGCAAGCCACTCTTCCATCGTGTATGCCTTACCTAAGCGCAGAAAGACTTTCTGCCCTGCATGGCACACACGCACGGCAACAGGCAGCGGTTGCGAATAATCGCCAGCCTTGCGTATATCAAGAGTCAACGAACCATACACGTTACCATTGGCAGCGGTAAACTTGGCAAGGCATTTTTCGCCTCTTGATGTGGTTTTTGCCTCCTCTTTTGTGGATTTGGTGACCTTATTCATCTTCCCATTCTCCATAATACGTTTATTTACAAGTAAAATCGTGCTCGTTTTGGTGACCTTCAGGTGACCTTTTCGCACGAAAACTGGTGCAAATATAGTGATTTTCCTGCAAACTGCAAAATTTGTTAGTCGCTGATAATCAGCGTAATTACATTTTATGTAATTACATGGAATACCCCACAAAAAGACTCATAATCTGGAGGTCCCTGGTTCAAGCCCAGGCTGGTCCACTGAAAAATTCCTGTAAGTGTTTCACTCGCAGGAATTTTTCCTTTTTATAGCCATCCTCCAACTAGAATAAAAGATAACTAATTGTTCCCAAACAGGTAAAAACAACAGCAACGGACAAAGCAGAAATGGCGAAGAATAAGCAATAGGGGAATAACACCTATAATATTAAGCTATAGAGTACCCAATATTAAATAATTCCAAAATGTTTCAGCGCTTTACAAAGCCCGTCATTCTCCACCGTATCAGTAACAAAATTGGCTGAAGCCTTGACTATCTCCGATGCATTTCCCATAGCCACTCCGATTCCGGCAACTTTCAACATAGGAATATCATTACCACCATCGCCGCAAGCCATTATTTCCGTCATTCCAATCCCATAATAATCAGCAAATACCGAAAGGCCGGTTGCTTTACTTATTCCTGCCACATTTACGTCAGCAAATAAAGGATGCCAGCGCGACAAGGAAAGATTAGGCAGAAACGACATCACTTTTTGTTCCATCTCATCATCGATATAAAAACAAAGCTGACAACACTCTTTCTTTTCAAACAGGTTTTCAATGTCTACAACGGTCGGGATAGGGTGTTCCACGATTTTAGCAATCTGTTCGACAGTCGGAGTCAGACGATTAACAAACACACCTTCATCCAATTCAATAGCGACTGCAAAATCAAAGGTCTTTGCTATTTCCATGGCTTTCTTAAAATCATCTTTCGGAATAAGGTGCTTTCTTATCACAGTGCCATCCTGCAAAACACAGTCGGCACCATTCAATGCAATAATTCCGTCATACGGAACATCAGCTATTTCATGAAGGTCGCCTGCCGCTCTACCGGTAGCAATGACTATTCGAATTCCACCGTCATGAATCTTCCTAAGGGCATCAACAGAGGATGGCAACACTTTATGAGTTTCAAAACTTACCAATGTTCCATCCACATCGAGCATGATCGCTTTTATCATAACATTTATATCTTTATTCATTCTTCGACAATTTAGAGAAGCAAATCGACTATCCTTGACTGATAAGTCAGAGCAGTCAATTAAACAGTGACAAAGTTACTGAAAAAATTCCCATAACAAATACAAACCTCCAACACATAAAATAAAAAAGGCAAAAGGAAACGAGATCCTTTTGCCCTATACCTATTGATACCAACTGAAAATTGATAGCAAACGTTTAGCGGAAGTCCTTTAATTCTTCCTGCAATTTCTGACGGGTAAAGAATATGCGGCTCTTTACAGTACCTAACGGAAGATTCAGCTTTTCTGGAATCTCACGGTACTTGAATCCTGAAACGTGCATAGCAAACGGAACTCTGTATTCTTTCGGCAGAGCGTTGACTACGCGATGCATTTCTTTTAAATCGTAAGCTCTTTCCGTACTTTCAAAACCTGAATCTTGCGGCAGATTTAAGTGATAGAGGTTTTCAGTCTGATCGACAAATGTCTGATCGCGCACTATTTTGCGGTAATTATTAATAAAGATGTTCCGCATTATAGTATACATCCATCCTTTGAAATTTGTGTCGGGGGTATATTTATCTTCGTTATCCAATGCTTTTAATGAGGTTTCCTGTAACAAATCGTTTGCTTCTTCACGATCGGTTGTCAGTTTATATGCAAAACGGAGTAATTCATCCTGTACTCCTATCAGATCTTTCCTGAAGCTTAAACTTTTCATATACGTTATTTTTAAATTGTGAGTATTCGTTATCATCATTTCGATGTTGCAAGTTTACGCGTTTTCAACAAATGTGGCAGGTGAAGAACAAACATTGTTTAGGGGAAAATCTATCAGTTGATAGAATTTAGGTCATTTCTGATAGTATTCAGGTGGTTTTGAGACTGTCCTTATAGCGAAAATCCCATTTTGAAGTCACACCTGACTCAAAATGGGATAACACA
>DXOJ01000682.1 GCA_019412865.1 Bacteroides sp.
CTCTTGAACGGCTTGGCGCGGATGTCGTCGTTGAAGGCCTTAAAATCGACGGACAGGCCCAGTCCGACCAGCCGGAAATCCAGGAATGGACCAAGGCTGTCATTGAAGCTCTGTAAGCGCTAAGAAAGTCTTCCTTCGAAATGCTCGTTTCCTTGCGAGCACAACGGGCCGGAGCCCTCTCGACCTCTCCGCCCCAACCTCCTCCTTACGCCCCGGTTCGACCGCCGAACCGGGGCGATACTTTTTCCCCATCATGAGGTTTTTACGGTAGCATGGCCACCTCAAACGGCTCTCCTCTTCCATGCCGCCCTGCCACCGGATGAGGCTGTCTTGCCGTAATCCTTGACGTGCGGAATCTTCCGCTACTGTGTGCGTCGAGCTTCTTGTACGCTGGTGCTCTTCAAGCACTCTCATCCCATACCATTTCTGATAAGAGCTAAAAACATCCTCTTTGAGAGTGACTTTTCTTGAATATACTGTTTCCACAGTCATTTTTATCAGTCAACGGCTGTCACTGACAACTTTCAACAGATATCCATCCAGTGAGTTTCTCCGTCGATTTCTTTGGATAAACTGTTTCTGGTCATCATTACCTGTTACCGCCAGACAACATCTGCAAACAGCAGTGGATGACTGACAATGATAGCTCCGGACTGGCACTGTCAGACATACAAAAAACAACACGGCAAAATGGTCACGAATAAACTATACTATGGTAAAATAACAAGCTTTATTTGCATCAATGACAACCGCTGAAATACGGTAGAGAGGTGTCATCTCAAAGCGGAGGCCATAAACTTTTGCCATCCAAAACAACACGGCAAAATACTCGCTATTTCATATTAACATATTGAAATAATAAGTTAATATAATCAAAAAAGAATCATACTCTCTTATGTTTGATTCTCCTAAGCCCACCGAGAGCTTAGACGGGAAAATTCTGACGCGTTGTTTCAGGTGTCAACGAAAACAGCATGTTATCGATGATGACAGCTAAGGTGAGTTCATGACGGATTATGACATGCATCAGTTGTCACATGTCTTTTCAGAAGAGAGGATGGAAGAGCATTGGAGGGCACCAATACGGCAACATGCCCACTAAATATATTTAACATACTGAAAAATATTGTATATTTCATTAAAACACAAAACGTTCAAACGTCCACTGGCGGGAGAGATATCCCATCACTGCCAAAAGGGAAAACGTAGGGGAGCATATATTATAATGATAGAACGTCAGTAAGGCCTACGCAGCCACTCTTGCGCGTAGGCCAGAGTGGCGCATAAAAAAGGCCGTTTAACACGGCCTCGCTTGTCTAGTCCTCTTTCCTGCGCCCTCGCCTCCGGGACGGGAGGGCTTCAGCTGTACGGTTGAGGATCACGATATTCCCCTTTGTCAGAATACTGGTTTTCTCCAGCACCTTCTTTTCCGCCAGTTCCGCGATAGCGTCCCGAATCTGTCGGCGTATTTCCTTTAACGGCGAACGCCGATCCATATTCAGCGCCAATGCCAGCGTGCGGATATCTCCCCGAAAAACCGGATTTTCCCTGTGCGACTGGCAGAAGCGATACATAGCCTTCGCAATGCTTCCCCTGATCTGGAAACGTTTGGCTACGTCAATCCAAGTGAGCCGATTGGCCACGTACATTTCCCGGAAGAACGGGCTGATTGTTACTGAAATATCCCGTTCCGCATCATTTTTTCCACGCAGGCGCAAATTCGAGATAATGTGCGTAAGGTCGTAAAACGTCTCCTGCCCCCTTTCTCGCACCACCAATTCTATAGTCCCGTGCGCGAGGCATGTGAGCCCCGTTACCAAGCGCGTATAATGGTTCTTTCCCGGCCTCTTATGCCCCATCAGACGCAGAATCGGCAGCAACGGGCCACGATACGTGAATTTTCCCGTACCGCTCTCCGGGAATGCCGAACGCACAGGTTCCGGAAAAGCCTCCACGCCGCCAGAAACATACGGCGCCTCGGGAAGATCCGGGGCGACGGGCACAAAACCTTCTTCCGTATCCTTCATAGGAAGCGCTCCTGTCGAACGAGCATGACGAGCCTCGGCCCCTTCCGCCCCGGATTCAATGATCGCCAGCAGAGCCATCAGCACGTCCTCTTCCTCAACACTGAGTTTCGGTCCTGTATAAAGGATATTACCCCACGGCCCCGAAGAAATAGGTTCTTTAAAGAAAAAAGCCCCTGATGCGGCGATGCTGCCTTTTTCACGCGATGTAATATCGGGATCACGCATGAGCGCGTCCCGACGTCCCTTTTCAAGGTTATTCATCGGAAAAAACGGCGAAACGCGTGCAATACTGGTTGGATAGCCACACCAAAGCGAAGGGCGTTCCTCCTTAGGAGTTGGCAGGGGTGCTGCTGGGACGCTCTCAACCGGGCTAGGCGCAGGGACAGGCTTTGGAGAAGCCGTCCTGACGACCTCGCACGCCACCTCTCGCGCCTGTTCACGAGCAAGCTCCTCAAGGCTCACAGGCGAGGGCCGTTTCCGCTCCTCAGGCGCGGCAAGCGCACGACAAGCTTTGGAGGAAGGGCTTCCGCTTCTACGCCACTCTTCAATGATCGCAACGATAAACGACGGAACATCCTTCCAGTCGAGCGCATCGATCTGTGCGGCAAGCGTAGGATTATACAGCCTCAGGCGTTCCCGCTCCTCAGCAGAAAGAGGGGAAGGGACAGCCGTCTCAAGAAAACCTTGCAACGCTTCACCCACGGATTTCATCTTATTGGTCATGGCAACATTCCGCATTAGAGCGCCAGCTTGCCATCCGGACGGCACAAGAGCTGCCGGAAAGTGCTGAACCCCGGAGGTGCCGGGCACGCATCCATAGAAGAAAAAGGTGTCAAACTCCGCAAAAGGCCTTTCTTCCCTCGGCCCAGCCGTCCATTTCCGACTCTAAAAAACACTGATGGCGAGTATTGCCCGCATCCATTTACCGCTTTTATTGAGGATGATCATTGACTTTTTTTGAGTATCATGCAAAAAATTCGACACATCACACGCAAATTGGAGGATCTCATGGCAGCGAAAGTCATTGCTTTTGCAAACCACAAAGGTGGCGTAGGCAAGACCGCGAGCACTGTTAACGTAGCGTATTGCCTCGCTAAACGCAAACGCCGTGTGCTTGTTGTGGACTGTGATCCTCAGGGAAACGCGTCGCTGACCCTCGGAACCGTATCCCCATACGAACAACCCCGCACAGTGGCAAACCTCTTTACCGGGCTCTCGTTTTCGGCAGCGGCCGTGCCTTCCAAATACGAAGGGTTGGATCTGATCCCTGCCAATCTGAATGTATACGCTACGGTAAGCACGCTTTCCAATTCCATCAAGCGCTTTTTCGGTTTCCGGCAAGCGCTCGATAAGGCAGCTTTGAACACCTACGATTACATTCTGCTGGATTGCCCACCCACCATTGAGGGTGCGCTCCTGACCAATGCGCTTATCATTACGGACTATATTATCATTCCGGTCGGGGTTGAGGACACTTATGCCCTTTCCGGCGTAAGCCATCTTATCAAAGTCGCGGAAACCCTGCGCGCTGACACCGAATCGAATCTTGCGATCATGGGCGTACTGCTGACCATGTACGATGGCCGCAATAACGCCGCGAAAACCATCCGTAATGTGGCAATCGGGACCTTTGGCGAAGAAATGGTCTTCCGTACGACTATCCCCAGGAATACTACACTAAATAAAGCTGTTATGAGTAACCTTGCGGTCTGTGACTATGATGACGGTTGTTCTTCCTGCCGCAGCTATCGTGAGTTGGCACAGGAAATGGAAGCCCGCCTTGATCCCAAGAACGCATGATTATTCAAAGATGGGCATAGAATAAAAGATGCTTGTCCTGTAGTTTTATATTCCTATTTTTCGGATTATAAGTTTACCATTGGTAACATTCAATTCTTTCCCGGAAGAAACAAAGTGTACACGTATGAGCCAAATTCTATTGTCCCCCGCACATGTTACCTATAAGTAAAATATCTTCTCGACAAGAAAAGGCTCTTCTTCTCTGTCCACTTTATCCTCTTCCTTCCGTAAGGAACTGACATGGCTAAGAAATCAAGCATGCCGGACTTTACCTTCGCTCTCGGTGCCGACCTTCGAGAAGCGGCCGCTAAGATGCGTAAAATGAGCCAGCCGCCGAAGCATCAATCTGCCCAGCAACCTGATGAGGCCGTAGATGCCATGTCCGAAGATGCAGAAGTTACGGTTGAATCCTCAGCAGTAGAGCCCCCCATTGCTAAAGAAGAGACCTTAGCGCCAGAGCCAGGTTCTGATGCAACCATTGGCGTTGACGTTTCTCCAACAGATTTACCATATTGTGAAGAGTCGACCGTCACAATCGAACAATCCGAAGATATTGTTGCACCTGTAGACTCTACTTGTTCTGTAACCGATGGCTTACAGCCTCTTCAAGAGGCCATATCCGAGTCCTCTCAAACGGCTGAACAGAAAGTAGTAGACACTCCTGAGATACCTGCAGAATCCCCTGAAAGGGAACATATGGAGAGAACTCCTCAGGTAGACCTTTCTACTCTACTTACTGGTGGAGAGAAAACAGAACCTTCTCAAGGTCCTTCTTCTGAATCGCGTTCGGCAGAGGCTCCAAACGCTGTTTGTGCACCAGAGGCAGGTTCTGCACACACACTCTCAGGTATTCAGGATGAACCTTCTGATATCCCCGTACAGGCAGCTCAAGCCGGTCTGGATTACGATAAAAAACCGTCAATGACAGCTGATGATAGTTATATACAGGAATTAACAGAAATAGACAGCAAAAAGCAGTCATTCACCGCTATTCCTCCAAAAACAATCCATATAGACACAAACTGTCACCAACAGTCCCCGATGCTTGACGACAGAACGGCAGCTGTCAATGACAGTCCTGTACAAAAACATAGTTACAAAGCCACTCCCCCCAATTCTGATGAAGTAAAAAAGTCACCGAATGTAGCCAACCGCTCAATATATTCTCAGCTATCTTATAGCCAGTCACAAACAGTCACTGACTATCAAACTTATTCAAATGCAATAACGGTGTCCCCTTGTTCTAGCGAAGAGACTCTTCTTCCAAGAGATTCTTTTCAATCTAGGACTGTTACCCCTCCAAGATCCACCGTCGCACACTCTCCGTTGCAAGATGATGGCTTCAAATTGTCACAAGCCGTCACTATAGTGGCGAATGACCATAAACAACCTACTGACTCTAGAAAAGTTCAACAAGAACAGGATATAACGGTACAACGTGGCATCTCGCCGTCTATCATTGCGGCCACCCTTCAAGACGCCCATCTTGGCGGAGCCCGCCAGATACTTTTAGATGCACTCACTGCACTGAGGCAACAATCCCCCCAGGTCGTCGTTAACCTAAAACGTCTTGCTCCGGCTATCGGGCTTTCCTACGGCACCGTCCGTAACACCATCAGCCGCCTTGTACGTGAGGGCGTCATCTGTACTACGCAAGTTCGCACGGGGGATGCTCATGGTGTGTGTGTTGAATTTATTGATGACAATCCATTACCGACAATGACTGCTTCTTCACGTACTAGACAGTCAACGCTCTATCAACAGCAGCCACAGACTGTCATGAAAACTGAGATCCCCCCCTCTTTACCACTTGATGACACGTGTATATGGAATACGGATGGGGATCTTATCGCTATTTTGTGGCCCTTCGCAGCGAATGCCGGTTTCGGACCAGTCCATCTGGCACAACTGAAGCGTGCCTATCAGCTGCAGGGATGGGAACCGGAAAACGTATCGCGGTGTCTGCGTTATCTTGATTGGGAACTTGCCAATGGCGTCTCATCAGGGCCTGAACACGTCACCGCGTGGCTCCGCACCATGCAGCGGCAAGGGCACTATCCTCGTCCAGAAGGCTATGTAGACCCTGAAGTTCTGCGTCTTCGCCAACAAGCCGACGAGGAACGCGAACTCGCTGAAGCCCGTACCCGCTTCAAGTAACTCTTTTCCCCTTTCTTTTTCTTACCGGAAGCAACACGATGTCCGTCATCTACGCAGGCATCCCATCCATGACTGTCCATTAGGGCATCACATTTTATCAAAACAGCTAATGACAGCTACTGACTAATATGAACAGCTTCTGATTGTTTGTTATAACACCTAAATTTCCAAAACCTGAACAAGCTGTTATGAGCAGTCATCAACACTACCATCAACAGACAGTGCCTGTTGATGGTAGTGTTGTTTCTCATGAGGAGTCATTTACCTGAGGAATTTCCCCCCCAACCTCTCTCTCTCTCTCTCTCTCTC
>DXOJ01000683.1 GCA_019412865.1 Bacteroides sp.
GGTCGGTATCTTCCTCACCCGTGAAGCAGCCGTACATGGCACCCAGTCCTTTTTGATTCAGGCCGTCTATGGCTTTACCCTGACCGCCCCAATAGAAGGTAGTAGTCATGTCGGCGTTATAGCACTCCTGGGCGGCGATTACGAAGGAGTGTCCGTGGGCACGGATACGAAGCCCGCGTTTGATGTACAGTTGCTTATTAGCGAGCGTAAGGGAGTTCCATTCGGCAGCGGTAAAGTATGCCTTGGAGTTATCAGAAATACGGTTACAGGCAAGATGCAGATCAAGCAGGCCGGCGGCCCACTTGATACGTTGTCCAAATTCAGATGCACGGGAATTCTCGGTGATATCCGAGAATCCCACGGCGTTCAGTGCTGCCACTTGTGCCTGTTTGTTCAAGCGAAGCAGCGTTGCGCTTTGTTCATTCGTCATAGTTACTTGTTGATTAAATCATTAATATCCATATTGTCTTCAGCGAAGCGTTCGAGATATTCCTCGTAGGTTTCGCCGTTATAATATTCAAGGACTTCATTGATGTTGTCCAGCGTTACGTTATCGTAGTACGGTTCTCCGCCATAAGACTCATTATTGAACCAGTTGATCAGGTCGATGTAGGCATCTATGACGGTAAGGATGACAAGGCCGTCAATACCGGATTCAAGGGATTCGATTTCATCCGTTTCACGGATAACTGTCAGTTCATACGTGCCGTTGACTACCGGTTTATCCTGTCTGTTGCCGTCCTCATCCATTCCGGCAACTCCATATTCGAGAATGGCAAGAAGCTCGGAGCCGTCAGCCTTCAGGGTCATGTTCGAGATACGGAGCATGGAAAGTTTACGGGATGCCGCTTGTGAAGCGAGGACATCACGGAGCATCTGAATGGCGTCAAGTTGAGGCGACGTTTCAAGACGCAGGCGTTGGACGTTCGGCATGGATTCTATTTGCAGGCCGGACGGGGCGGAAAGACTGGTATAGGTCAGTTCAGGAAGACCGACAAAACGGAGGCTTGTCATTGTTGGTGGAAGAGAGATGTCATTAATCGGAGAAGTCTCTGCAAGAGTGATGTTCTCCAGTTTGCTACCGGACGCATTGATATGGGCGATACGTGGGCATTTGTCGGTGACGAGCGTAGCGATTTGTGTGTTCCGGATATCGAGTGATACGAGGAAGGGCATTTCGCCGCAGTTCAGCGAGGTAAGCGGTGCGTAAGAACCGATGGATTGTTCTGTATGGGTGTCAGAGCCCAAGATAAGGGTTTCCACAAGTTGCATGGCAGAGAAGCTCACCGTACTTGACAGGGAGATTTCAGACAGGTCGAGCAGCTTCATGCGGTCAGCCTGATAGATATACAGCAAGGCGCCTTCCTCGTGTGAGAAGTTGGTGAATACATATTCTTCGCCCGCTTCAAGGAAGCAGCTTTCGGAAAGGTTGCCGCTAGCGTCATTGCCGACACCGAAGTAACCGTTTTTAGCAGCGACAATCCGGATGGTGGCGTTTGATTTGGAAGATACGCGCCCGGAAATTACACCGCTGAAGAAATCACCGGTTTGAAAATAGCCGTCACGAATACGCCAACGTCTTTCGATGAAAGACGGAAGGGCAGTAAGTCCCAGACCTTGCAGGGCATAGAAATAGATAGCGTCAGAGGTGGCGGTATAGGAGATGTATTTCCGTTCACCGTCGTAGGAACTAACCAGTTTCTGCCATTTTTTGAGCCGTTTGTCAATGAAGAAATGCGTAGCTCCTTCGGGCGAGAACGGGTGCAGAGTAACGCCGTCAATGGTCGCCTGGACATTACGCATGGCGGCGGCAACGGTACGCAGGGACAGTTCCGTACCGGATGAGTCAGTCCACACTACTTGCTGGAGATAGATGTTATTAAACAGAACGGAGCCGTAGCCAGCATAAGGGTTAGTGAATGTTTCATCGCTCGTCCGGTTGGGGTCCACCTCGGCGTCAACCGTACAGCCACCATCGTTATCCTTGCTGTTGAGCGTATCGCAGTCATAGATTTTATTCAGGTACATGCGCATGGCATCCTCGGAGCTGTACACACCGTCCGTTACGGAAGCGTACTCTTCCAGGAACCACATCGGCTGCATATTCTTGGCCCGTTGGTCAGTGGCGGCAAGGTAGTCGGTGAAAATGTCATAACTCAAGACACTTTCAGGGCTGGCATATTTATACAGGTTTTCCTTCCATGTCTTTTGCCAGTTCCCGCCTTTGGAGTAATCGCAGGAGTCACAGAAGCGCAACCACCGGTAGAGGTTGTATGGTACTTTCTTGCCCAATGCATAATCAATGGCGAGCTGGTCGTCATCGACAAGCGATTCAAAGTAGTAAGTCCATGCCGGAAAGGTATCGGCGGAGATAGTTCCACCGTCAACAAGTTTCTGAACCCATGAGGACTTATCGGTTTTCATGGCCATCATGTCTCCAACCGAGCCGACACCCTGGAACCAGTCCATTCCCTGGTAGTTCAGAAGTTCGAAGCCTTCCACGGGGTTAAGGACATCACCGGTGACATTCCATTTGCCGTTTTCGTATTTCATGGAGCCGGACTGCCTTTGCCATGAACCGTCCTGATACCTCATGAATCGGTATGAGCTTCCACAATACAGGGAAAGCAGATACGGTTTACCGGTATCGAGTCCGTCAGTCTGTTTGAACCGTGTTTCGATGGCATCAAGGGTTTCGCCGGAAGTTCCGAAGAACTCGATGAAATCACCATAGTTCAGACAGCCTTTGTTATAGCCGGGGGTATCCTTGAAGCCGAGGGCGAACTGTTCACCCTTGTCTTCCTTCCAGTTGCCTTTGGCATGGAAGTAGACATTTTGCAGGCTGTCATCTTTGCACCGGTAGGTGGCTACCGGGTGATTGGCGGTAGAGTGGTTCATCTGCAAGTCTTCGATATGCAAGTCACCGCTGTCAAATGTTCCGTCAAATGCACGTTGGACAGGTGTCATATAGTTACCACCTAAGGCACGGTATGTAACGTTCATCATTTCACAGGCGCCGCAGTCGTTCGCATTGCCGGAATCGGAGTAATCGACTTTTACGGTAATGACATCGACCGGGATTGTATTATCACCGACCTGTACTTTGTTGATGGCAGCCAAGGCTATTGCACGGCGTCCTTCCTCCGTCGTATCGTCTGGATTAAGTAGTATGATTCGAGTGTCCTTGTTTTTGCCTTTGCTCTTGGCGAGGTAGTAGCGTTTATTCTTTACCGGGCGTTTGGCAGAGGTGGTTCCCTGGTTGCGGGTTTGGACACTCACGGCCTTGAAGTTACGCCACGGGCGTTCGGGGTCAAAGTAATAGAGCGTGATGTATATCTTCGTACTGGTGGAAGTGGTGCCGTCCAGTGCTTCTATATCGGAGCCTTCATAGGGGCATTCGACAATGTAAGGCATACCGCGTGAATAGATTTCGGCAGCCGACGGGCGGCTTTGGGTACTACCCTCGGCTGTCTGGCTTTTAAGGATGTCCTCAAAGGCGTATTCCTTCACCATTACCTCTGTATCGGTCAGACGGACAAGGTAGTTCTTGAACGCCTGTGCCCATTCCATATAGGAGTTCCAGGCCATCATGTAATAAAGATACAAATCACCCAGTTTGCCGTCCATCGTTATATACTTGGTCTGAATCAGGGAGCCGCCGCCCGGAACATAACCAAGGCAGGCGACTTCCTCACCGTTGAGGAAGAGTTTCATCATGGAATACCGTGTGCCGTCACGTTCAACGTAGTTGCTTGCAGGTTCAACAACCACGGCTACGGTTATCTTTTCACCCTGTCGATAGGCGCGTTCTTCACGACGGGAAACGCCATTGTTACAGAAGATGCCGACCACCCGGCCGGTGACATAGAAGCCGGCACCGGACGTTTCGTCATAGCAGCTAAGGAGCAGGGCATCATCATCGGTCACGTTCTTGGAAGCGAAAGCGAACTGGATGGCGGCACCGTTGGATTCGATGGACGAGCCGGCAAACGGGGCATGGTTTAATGACACGCCCACATTCTCGGCTACGCGAAGGCAGTTCTCACCCAAGAATGTGCCAAAACCGTTGGTAGTCCAGTTGGCACCGTCCACTTTCATTTCATAATTACCGCTGACAATGCTATGGTCAGTTTCCTGATTGGTACGGGATGAGAAGTCAAAGTTATAGATGGCGCCTTCTTTTATGGCGGCGTCAATGGCGGAACCGCTAACTGTCACCCGGACAGGTTCGCTAGTCACGTCCTTGCATACGGCAGTATAGTTGACCGTATCGGTGCCGTCAGCCTTGTAGCCCTGCAGTTGTTGTTTGACCTGATAGGTTTTGTTACGACTGGCAGCAATTTGTGTTACCTGCACGTTATTGGCTTTCACGCTGACGGGTGAAGTCATTTCCAACGGGTCATAACAGGCAACATCAAGTTCTACGGTTTCGTACAGTCGGACTACTCCACCGTTTTTATCATCGTATCTCAAGGCGACAAGAGGTGTGGAACTATTCGGGTCAATTACCATGACAGCCGTGTAGATGACATTTCCTTTCACTCCGGATGCGACATCCGTTCCTTGGATGCGCAAGGGATAGGTACCGTGTTCTAGGCCGAGGGAAGCAGGGCGGATTACAACGGAGTGCGAGTAGTTGTCATTTACAACGGTGGTAGACAGGGATTGCCATTCACCATTAATCTTGATGTCAACCTGGGCACTGATACCTTTATCAGAGGTGTTGTTTCCGAACTTATAGAGTGGAAGGCTGAAACTTTCAGTTGTCGGAGTAAGCAGAGTTTCAGGGGTATAGTTGAGCACCTGCACACAGGTACAGGTAATATCAACAGCTGTTACATTGACATTCTTGGAACCGGTGTTGCCGCTTTCGTCAGTGGCTATCAGCTTGAATTTCCGAGTACCAGCAGCCGTAAAGTATGTGGTGAAGTCCAGTTCAAAGGAGAAGTCCTTCATGTCACCGGAAGATGCTTTGTTGACGGTTTCAGTCCAGACGGTAAGCCCGCTTTCACGGTCTACGAGTTCCAGTTTCTCAATCAGGTTGTCAGAGGATTCGACACCGTTCGAGGTCACGGAACGAATGGCGGCAAAGGTTCGTAGCGTGGAGCCGTAAGAGCCATAGACAGGTGTCGACTGGAAAGCAATGGCAACAATGGTACCACCAGTTTGACCGCCGCCACCCGTGCCGATAGCGAACTGCACTTCATCGCCAAGGGTTTCACCGGCAGCGTTCTTCATCTGAAGTTTTACAATGCCTTCTGTTTCCACGTTTACGTCGAGGTTGGCCGGAACATAGGCATAGGCGCCACCAGTTGAAAAGGCGTCCTTTCCCCCTTCCGCCGGTTCATCGGAAGTTTCAAAAACGGAACTGCCACCACCATTCCCGAAGGGTTTCCAAAGAGAAGGGGTCGCAAAATCGGACACAGCACCCTGGAACTGCCGGGTTTCCATTTCATACTCGCCTGTTTTGTAAGTAATGATGAGACCCGTTCGCTCATATTTGACGCCAGATTCCTGTTGATAGGAGACAATGGCGGCAATAGCGGTTTCAAGGGTATAGTAGCCGTCTTTCAATGGGCGGATCTCATCAACAATGACGATGGGGTGTGTTACATCGTCAGCGGGCGTGCCGCTCTTCATATCCTCAAGGGCTTGCTTATCCTCGGCGGACAAAAGGCCGGCTTGTTCAAGGGTAGCAGAAGGCAAACGGAAGCTGTCATCCGTTTCTTTACCGGTTGTTTTGGACACTTTTTTGAAAGATACATTGAGATAGGAAGCGTCAGACAGGACGGAGAATGAATCAGGTTTGATTATGTCGGAAGGGATATTTGTCATTGCATCCTCTAAAGCCTTTCCACGGTCGCCGGGGAAGGCTTCATCTTCACTTTCCCCAAGAGACAACGGTTCAGGCAGACATTCAGAAGGAACTTTACTTTCTTCGTTCAAAGGAGCGATACCGTTCGCTTTTCCTATCCTTTCCTCAAAGTCATTTATTACAGAGGTCCATTTGCCCCATGTAACACTCTCATTGGAAACAATACCTATTCGTGAGATTGTACAAACTGTACCTAAATATACACCTTCGGCATTGTCTGACATGGTAGCCAGTTGTATACACGAAGTGAATGATTGACAAACCTTATTAAGCTCCAACCGTTCAATTTGTATATTTACAGGAATCTTAGACGAATCAACAGACAAAATACACCGATAATTCCCAATAGAAGAATCCCCGGAATACATTGTTTTTAATTTATCTTTAAAGCTACCAATAGTAGTAAAAGAGCCAATACTTTTAAATGGGTCAGTCAAAGGATTGGATTTATCAGACACTCCTGTTATACGTTTCAATAACTCGGCGTCTCCATCCGATAAATCTTTTGCAATCTTATTGACATTCTCCACTAATGCATCAAAATCACCATTCACCATTTTAGCAATGGTACTTGAAAGTAAATCAATAGATATTTTCCGACCGCCACTAACTTCAACGTACATATCTTTGGATAGCTCTGTTGTATCAGTCAGTTGCTCTATTGTAAGACTGTTTGTCTTCAACGCTTGTAACACAAGGCTAATAATCTGTTGTTTTTCTGTTTCTGTCATAATTCTCTTTTTTAATCATTTTCATATACCCATACAAGCTCAATGGTCATACCAAGATTATCTATGTCGCAATCATAGACATTATCAAGATAAAGTTGGAACTCCTTCAGAGCACCAATATCTCCACCGTTAATACCTTTCAAGACACATACACCATCCCTACTGATTACACTCCCTTCAATGAGGTTAGTATACGAATCTCCTTTATATAGTACAGCACGCAAATTTATCGAACCGTTGTCCAAATCGTTCTTTAGTCTATCCAGTCCATTAACTGTAAGTTTACCGTAACCTCTTCTACCAATATACTTGTTATCTATGTCAGTCGTCTTGATTGCAATCAAATCCCAATATGAATTTTTATCAACACCTGGGTGATGAATACTGTTGACAGTAACCATAGTATCACTATTAATAGAAACTCCAGTATTAGGAATAGCCTTAGTCATATTGATATATGCTCCGACCTCTGCAACCCCACTTTCTGAACCATACTTGATACTACGCATTCCTTCATCATCTGCTATCCTATAAGCACCGCTTTGTACACACCTCATAGCAAGCTGGTTATTCCATTCCAAAACTGGATTCATCGTTCTTACCTTCTGTAACATTTGATTGAACACAAAACTCTTCAATCCCTCTATTTGCTGGTTAAGTTCCGGAACATTACTTTCCTTTCTGGTATATCGAACACCATCAAAGTAGACGTAATTACAGCATAAGACACGATTCAATAATTCAGCAAACCACACAGGGCATCCCATCCCATTTCCAAGCGTGAATAATACTGTTGTATATTCGTGGCTGAATAGCTCAACAATATCCTCATCAGAGGTCACGAACTGCTCATTATCCACACCGAACGTCCATCCGTTATCTTTGAAACCACCAGGAACGCGAAAATCAAAAAAGTATTGCATCCCATCTATCCACCAGACAGCATCAAGACGCTGCTTATTATCTTTCATTGAATACTGAATAAGGCTGGTTTCTGATAACTCACATTCATCGTCCGTAACTTTAAAAATCTCACTCGTATTCCCATTAACTGTTACAGTATAGTATCCACATGGAAGCAATGAAATGTTATAGAAATAAAGAATCTTATCATCATTCATCTTCCATGAGCTTAATGATACAGGTG
>DXOJ01000684.1 GCA_019412865.1 Bacteroides sp.
ATACGGTCTAACTCTTCATGCGTAGCCTTTTGCAAATCGTGGTCGGGAGTCTCCCGGTCGATCGTATAAATCATTACTTGACGGGGAGCGATTTCTTTCACTGCTTCTATCCAGGGGAGCACATACTTGTCGGATGTATTATCCATGTCTTTTCCCTGATAACCTCCTTTCAGGAACATCGTCTGTACGATGCAGTTTCCTTTGAACTCTTTCATCTTTTCGATGATCTTCTTAACAGAGTATTTTCCGTTAGGACGGTCCAACAGATGAATGTATTCTTCATCCACCGTATCCAGTTTCAGGATATTATTATCTATCTTGTTCAGTGCTTCGAATACGGCAGGACGGTCGATAAATGTAGAGTTACTCAATACGCTTACTTTTGCTTTTGGGAAATACTTGTCGCGAAGCGCAAGTGTATCTTCTATGATTTCCGGGAAATGGGGATGCGCAGTCGGTTCACCGTTTCCGGCAAATGTCAGTACATCGGGAGCGGGGCCGTTTGCCTGCATGTCTTTTAGTTTCTCTTCGAGAGCCGTGCGGACTTCTTCACGGGTAGGAAGAAGTTTCTTCGTACGATGTTCGGCATTGAAACCACACTCACAATAAATGCAGTCGAATGAACAAACCTTACCGTCGTCCGGCAATAAATTGATTCCCAAAGAAACGCCCAAACGGCGGGAATGAATAGGGCCGAAGATGGGTGAAGGAAAAATAATAGTCATCTTATTCTAATTATTTATTCATAAATCATAGCAAAGATAACCCAAAACTTATAGGTTATTCTATCTGTACGACCATTTTTTCATCATCCCAAACAAATTATTACTCTAACGCCACTCAAGAAACCACACGGAAATATTGATCCATTCTTCTCAAAAGCAGAATATACATATCACGTACTTCCCTTTGGGAATGTGTCGTGCTAAGCTCCTCCAGTCTATCGTGCAGACTATGCAATTCGTTCGTTAAACGTTTCTTTATACTATTATGTTCAGTAGCTTCCTGCATAATATCCAGCCACGCTTCCAAACATATCAGCTGAATATCCATCTGTTCATAACTAACGGCAGACTGCGGATCAAAACCATTAAACAATCCTTTATAAAGATCCCGGAAAAAATCAATATCGTCATACCCCTTCCGGTCACTCTGCAACGCCTGCAATCGAAGAGCTGAAATTGTCTTTACACTCAACAATTGTTTGAACAACTTCGCCAGTTCCGGATACAGAAGATTGTTTCTTGTTTCCAACAAATTCTCTTTTACATAGGTACATTCCATCTTTTTAACAGAATGAAATAAATAGTTGTCCAAATCAAGCATTGCCTGACGCTGCGCATCTGCCGGTTGAGAACTACCCACCACCTTTGCCATTTCCATCAGATAACTCCCATACAGACGAATAGCTTTTCTGTATATATCAGTGAGCGAACTCCCTTTATCGTATTTCTTCCCCTTATACACAATCTTATCCAACCGACTCACTACAGTCTGTAAATCCGATATTTTGACCGCATAATCTTCTGGAAATGAAGAATTAGAATTCTCCTTCCCTGATGGTTGGAATAAACGAATGTGATCTGGTAAATTATGATCTATCCATTGGCGGAGCTTCTCCCGTTCATCATAACAATTTTGGTCTCCTTTGAAAGGATGATAGCCAAAATAAATAGTCCGGCAATCATCATCTCCAACTTTTAAAGTCTTTCCACACGAGCTTTTCGATAAACTTCTGCGCAAACCTAAAAGATATCCAATTTCTTCCGTTATTTCATTTTGCAACAATTCTTTTTCCACTTCTTTAGAATAACGGTCAGCCAGAATACGCGAATCCGAGGCACCGCAACTTAACAGATAGTCGTCTAATTTTCCTTTTAGGAATCCATGTCCGATATTCAGACGACATGAAAGTATTTCTCCGGTACGAGGATGACAGATAAAGTCACTTTTGATCCCCGGTATTCTTAAATCATAAGATATAAAAGCACGTTGTTCCGCCGGAATTATCTTTCGGTCTGCATACCTTACTTGTAAAGCATCATGAATACCTGCTTTATGGAAGGCGGTATTCCATGCTTCCACTCCTTCCTTTACTGCCTGGAAGTATTCCTTCGGAAAAAGAGTGTCTACATAGAAAGTAAGCGGTTGTGACATATCCCAACGAAGAATCAATGAATCTTCTACCATACAATAAGGATTTTGCGAGTAATCTTTGAAACTCAATGTCCGGTAAGGTATTCTGTAATCTGCCAAGCGGATCTGATCTTTTTTCAGAGGTAGCAAGCGTACTGCACAAGTGACTTCCAAAGGCATACTACCTTCAGGCAATATAATGGCAGAACTGGACAGCATATATCTTTCTGCTTCAACTCCATGATAGCGCCTGACCGTAAACGACACACCTTCCTTAAAAGGATGTATTTTCATTATTTCCGACAGTTCCGGAACCAAGGAACGAATAAAACTATCATTATAGCTGAACCAGTCATCGCCAGTCATCAGATACTCTGTTATCCGAATAATAGCTCCCTGCTCTTTTGAATAGGCCACCACTGGATAACTTTTACCGGCAGGTTGCATATTTGACAACGAGAAAGATTGCTGATATGTGCTTTTTTCATCTAAAATACGCTCTGTATAAAACGGTTTTTGAAAGCAAATTGTAGCTTTATCCGGAGATATAATACGCACTACTCCCAGTCCGTCAACCGGACGATTCAACAAATCAAACCCTCGGTCTATCTGTCCACTGACTTCAATTTCCCGCCCGATATATTTTTCGGGTATTTCCAAATAGATTTCTTTTTCCGCTACATACACAGGAAACACACCGTCGATCTTATCCATCCCGGCAACAAAAAACTCGTCAAATGACTTGACGGAATCCTGTGCCTGAAGCAAAGCTGTGACACACAACAATATACCAATCACATATCTTCTTCTCTTCATGAATTTCTTTATTTACTTTTCATCATTAAAACAAAATACTATCTACAAGAAACATTGCCCGTTTTTTGGCAACCGGATCCGTAATCTTATGGCTATAATCAAGACTTTCCTCCTTTATTCTATTCAAAGCCTGCATGATGGAAACCAATAATCTCGACGAAGTTATCTTTTCTGATCTATCCAACAATTTAACAAGTTTACTCACATAAAGCAGCTGCACTTTATACTTGGCGTCACTTACAGGAATATTGTCAGCCCATTCGGTAAATAATTCTTTATGTATGCTTTCCAAAAACTCATCTACAGACAACATATCCTCACAAACATTCTCCGTTCTTTCCACTTCCCGGAGGGAACGAATCATTTCCGACATCAGCTCTTCATAAAAGCGATCGAACTCCCGACTACCATTTATTTCTAATTTAGCGGTAAGTTTTTCATCAAACATCCACACAGGCGGTTGTAATATATAAGCCTGTATAAAGCTCATAACCTTCTTATTGTAATCGGCTTTTTCAGGTATGTAAATATTCTCATCATCCGGCTCAGCAAGACGTTTCCCGCCCAAATGAGACAAAACGTGCTGTACCCACTGTTTATAATGCTCCAATACCGCTTCATAACGCCCCTGTAATACACGCAAAGACGTTTTATCCGTCACATTCCAGACATCCGGATGTTCACACAAATATTTCAAGTTCTCTATTCCCTGTGTATTAACCATAACATGGTCATTACCCAAATCTTCTGCCTGAGCCCTTACATCCATTCTGCCCGAAAAATGTAATGAGGGATCTTTCTGTTTTTCCTGATTCCAAAGGCTCCTGTTCTTTTCTCTTTCAGAAGCATCTTTACCCGGAAATATACGGTAGCCCCATTCAATAGCCCACTTATCATATTCGCCGACACGTACCCGCCTGTTTCTCAAATCAACTTTATCTTGAGGACGCAAAGCATAATTACACCGCACATAATCCATTATGGAACTACCAATACTATATTGACTTAAAAAGTCATTATCACGTAATTGATCGATGGAGTAATGAGAACTACCCAGAAAGTTATGTTCCAACCCTAATGTATGACCCACTTCATGTGTCAATACTTGTTTTATCTGTTCGTATTGCAAAGAGTCCGGCAACTCTATATTCCATGCCTGCGGATCATTCGCTCCACATTGAGCAAAATACCATTTCTGTTCCAAATTCAAGACACTGCAAAAAATACCGATGTGGCAAGCTATAATCTCACCGGACCGGGGTTCGCATGGAGTCGGTCCATAAGCGTTATTTTGTCCTGATATCTTCCATGAGATGAACGGATAAGTACTGTCATAAATACTAAAATCAGGATCTTCCTCAACGGTAGGAGCCAGTCGCGCATCAATGGCGTTCTTAAATCCAGCTTTCTCGAAAGCCGGACGCCAGTCACGCACCGCTTCAATGATACAGTCGATGTACTTTTCCGGTGTATTACGATCTATATAAAAAATAATAGGTTGTATGGGTTCTACCAGTTCCCCCCTCATGTATCTTTCTTCATCTTCCGCCCTTATTTCCAGCCGCCATCGTTTGACAACAGATTTCCGAATAGCAGGCTGATTCCCTTGAAAACACTCCTTGCTGATAGAAAAATAAGCTCCGGTATTTGCAGCAACTGCCTCCAACGGTCTTTTTGACAGTAATTTTATGCAGATACCTGTATCCCAGTCTCCAATATAAGGAGGTGCAACAGGCTTACCTGGTATTTTCATTGACGAACTTCGATAAACTCGTGATGCGTGTATCAACAAGCGGTTGTCATATCCTTTAATTTCCTTGATATAATCTTTCTCTCTTAAACGCGTACCTATCAATAAATCAAAAGATACAATATCAAGAGTAAACAAAGGAAAATCTTTTAATACTTCACCAATCTCTATCAAGCTGCTTCCCTGATTCCTAGCTTTAATCGGTAATATCTTATAAAGCCTTTCGTTCCCACGTTGGGCGGCGATTTTTGCATACGTTCCTTCAGGATTTTCTATCACCCTCTCATATTGTGGATCCATCATCCACAACTCGTCACCCTGTTTACGGAAACTGAAAAATACCGGACCTATCATGTCACCCGCATATCCGAATTTCTTTTCCATATCCCGGTCCGGACGGGCAGGAGCTGTCAGGATAGTTGTCGTTACGGCAAACTCACGTCCAATCAATGAATCCGGGATTTCCCAATAGATATGTTTATCACTTCGGTAGGTAGTAAACATACCGGGAATAACTTCCACTGGTGCTTCTTCTTTAATAAAAGTTGTAATACTTTGCTGTTGCCCGTACAGACAAGTACAGACAACAGCAAGAAATACTGCACCGATAATTCCTTTTAGCATAAAGACCGGTTTATACTATTCATAATTATAGCTAATATCAACAATCTTCCCAATAGGCTGATCGGGATCTTCGTAAACACAAATGCTGTTTTCTTCACGAGCTACATCGCCCGCCACTGTCAATTGCAATTCGACAACTACACCTTTGTCAGCAGTATTGATACCCAACCCGAGAGACATACCTAGTTTCTCCTTATATTCGCCTATTTCCTCATCGTCATCTTCCTCTCTCACACTTTCAGGGTCCTTAAATTTAAAACTAACTATCTGTGCTGACGGATCAGTTTCATAAGTATAAAGTTCAATTGCCCTTCCGCGACCAAGATCAATGCGATATAATTTATTACCCGATGTCATAAATATAAGGTTTGCCGTATACGCGTAAGAAGCTGCAAATTTTGCTGTTTCTACATTTACTTCGGACGGTAAAGCAATCGTATACCGGGCAGCACAAATCGGATCTTCATCTTGCGCACTGAATTTAAACACAGTCAGCTCTTTTCCGTTATGGGGAGCAGCAATTGCATAAGCAAAATTTCCCCCGTTTCCTCCCGTAACAATGTCATGCACTTCTAAAGACGGATCAATCTTATTTGGATCAAAGACATTTGATTCATCAGACGACATTAAATATGTCCTGACAGGTTTCTGATCAGTCCATTTAGTTCCATAATTACGTATATCTTGAGTAGCCGAATTCGGTACCATATAATCGCTAAAACCCAGAATAGAGGAAGCAAGAAAACGATGATTTTCAGAATCAAAAAACAAATAGCCTCCTCCATACGAACCATAAGCGGAAATGGCGGGAAACTCACTTTCCTTTTTTACTGAGAATGGTACACAAAATCCATCCATAGGAGCACAATATGCTTTTCCACTATTCACAAACAATTCACCATGAGTACTCATCTTATAGAGCTCGATATTCAACGGTTCCCCTTTTCCAGTCGGTTCAAAAAGTATTTTATTCGATGGATATCTCGTTATTAAAGTACTTGGAGTCAACAAGGCCAAGTCCCGATCGGTTACCACCATTAACGCCGGACTTACTTTAAAACCAAAAAAACCCAGCATACTACTTAAAAACGAATCCCCATAGTTTTTTCTTGCACTTACCGCCAAAGGTTTTCCTTCTAACGGAAATGACTGATTCAGTTCTGATTTAAAGACATCCGGATAAACATAATATCCTTCCGGAGTACCCTCTATCGCTCCTAATACTCCCTTTCCTTCTTTTTCCTGCAATACAAACCAGCAAGGATTTAAAGGACGAATAATTGCAACTTCACCTATCTGATACCAGGTTGTTCCATTCTTTTTATCCGTAATGACCAACATCAAACCTATATTTTCGGATTCATAAGGCTCGACTGTTACTTTACATTCTTTGCCTACGGAATAATCTTTATAATCACTAAGTCTGTCCGACCCCGCTTTCTTTCCTTCGATTGTTTTCTTCCATTGAAATACAAGGTTTTTCTCATTTTGCTCCAAAGTCTGAGAAATCTCGGGTATAATTGAAACTTCGACTGCTTCCTCTTTAGGCATACGTACCTTCGTTTCAGGTATTACGATATCCATCGTATTTACATCATGATAATCGTAATCTCCCTTGTCATCGTAACAGCCTGTTTGCAATAAAGCCGCTCCGATAAAACTTACTATACAGATGATATATTTCCTCATAACGTTTCTTTTTAATCTTATTCATATTCTATTTCATCACCCTCTTCACCTAAAATCGGTGGATTTCCCTCCTCCTTATATTCTCTATAAGCTTGCTTGATTACATCAATATCTTCATCTTCCAAATCATCCCATACACGTTGACATACATCCATAATAAACATATATTTAGCATCGCTATAACTGCCAAATCCCACATAATCACTCCATTCGGTCGGTTTCAACTCCCATCTGACATTTAAAACGATTTGATTCTTTTCTACCAGACCTTTATCAAACTGATGAAGAGGGTTATTCAAATCAAACTCCAGATAACAACCATAAACATTTCTACCTGCCTCTACTTTCGGACGATTTATTTTATAATAGAATATCTGGCAAACTGTATCAAGGTCAGTATATGTATACTTGCTTTCCAATAATACATCCACTGAATTCTGATAATCATTATTCGGAGTTACTTTCACACAGAAATCACGATTCTCTTTCAAAAAATCTCCTTGTATTCTTACCTCGAAACTGTCTACAGCATAAGGTTCTTTCTTCACATAATCCGTATCAACCAAAGTACGGACATGCGTAGTGCTACCATAGAAATTGATACGAGGTGTCTGGTCATATAAGTCTATCTCGTTTTCACTGCATCCTACATAAATGCCGCAAACAAGAATAGCTAAAACAAAATATATAATACGTTTCATAATGCTTCATCATTTAGAGTTGTTTCCAAAAATATACTCGTCATCCGGCAACGTCATCTGATAATGGGCTTCAGTCATCGTTTCAATCCCACAACCATAATAAGTGCTATAATTATGCGCTTTCAAGAAATAGAAAAGTTGACCTTCCGCGAAATATTCTTTTCTATATTCTTTCATTATCTCATTAATACGTTTAGTCTGGTTTTTGTCTTCTTCCGAAGTATTATCAAGGTCATCATATCCGGTAGTCGGTATTTCATCACTATAAGAGATACCACGTGCAAAACGTACGGTATTTAACGCGTCAGCACTTTCCGATGCAGAAGGAACACATTCTGCTACAATATAATACATTTCGGGTAAGCGTATCAAAGGGATAGCGTCAGCACCGGAATAAGCATATCCGCCATTCAAAGGTTTCTGATTATATTTTCTACAAAAAACATCTGTCCGACTTGCCCCATTAATAACCTCAAACATTTCCGTATTTTTTCTCCAGTCAGTATTCCCTGCATCGGCAGTTTCATAGAAGAATTTAAATTTATCTCCATCCAGATAGAAATGTTGCTGAGTATTGGTATTCTCCATATCCATATAATTTCCAATAAGCAAATTGGAGAATTCATTGACTGTTATTCCAAAGATTTGCTCTGCGTAGCGTATGGAATTGTAATTGGAAGCAGTCTGCGATTTATACAATGTAAAATACTTAGAGGCAGCAATCACTTGTTTAGCGTACTCTGTGGCCAATCCTTTACTTTCCGCATCACCTTTGTAACAATATACACGAGCCAGCATAGCTTTAACCGCATATAGATTCATACGAAACTCACGATTGACAAGAAAATGATTTTTATCTATAAAATCTTCATCCGTCTGATCGGTAAAGAAATCAAGAGGATCACTCTCTTTCAGTAATTTTTCAGCGTCATTCAAATCTTTGAGAATAGCGTCAACCACTTCGCTGGCTGGTAAAACAGGAGTGGCATCCTTATCAAAAGCAATACGGTAGGGTATAGCTTTGGATGCAGGATGTTCTTTATAAACAGGACCGAACATACGCAACAAATCAAAGTGAAGAAAAGCGCGAAGCCCGAGTGCCTCTCCCTTCATAGTTTCATAATAGCGTTCGGTAACTAAAACATCTTTATTTTTGTCTACGTACTCCAAGAAGTTATTAATATTGGCTATGATGTTATACATCGTTGAGTAAATCCCATTCTTCTTACTCAAAAACATGTTCTCATAATCGAACACGATACTTTGGTCGAAAACAGCATTTGTATTATACCCCGGATAATCGGAA
Organism: Bacteroides sp.; assembly: GCA_019412865.1. Taxonomy (GTDB): domain Bacteria; phylum Bacteroidota; class Bacteroidia; order Bacteroidales; family Bacteroidaceae; genus Bacteroides. Next base: position 9,023 of record DXOJ01000684.1, read on the forward strand.
TATAATCCTGCCAACTCATCCAAATAAGCATAAGTCAAGTCTCCGGCATATAATGTCGTGGTTCCCAACTTCAAATAAATACCTGTAAGCGCATCCTTAAATCCTGATTCCGACTCAAATTGCTTGTCGGTAGGAATAGAAGTCTTCGGAGATACATCCAACCAGTCGCTGCAAGACATAAGTCCCAGCATTGTTGTTGTTAATAGTATATATATTATCTGTTTCATACAAATAGGTTTTTAATTAGAAAGCAACATTCAGAGCAAATGTAAACTGACGGGAATACGGATAGTACAAACCTCTTTCGCGTTTCACTGTAGACCAATAGAAAAAGTCTTCCATATTAAACGTCACTTTAGCGGAACTCAATCCCCAATGACTAATAAATTTTGTATTAGTACGATCCATACGATAGTAAACAGACAACGAACTTCCCTGGAATATATTTTCATCCATTATAAACCGGGAAGTGGCTTTCGTTTCCAAACCGTTAGGATTAAGAATACGGAACTGTGCCTTATCACCCGGTTTCGCCCAACGTAGCTGAGTTACCCGTCGATCTACATTATATTTCAAATTAGCATTTTCCACCTTGTCAAGCAAGGTCTGATTATATACCTGACCGCCAAACTGATACCTGAAGCTGACATCTGCTCCCCAACCTCTGTATGTAAAGGAAGAATTAATATATCCTTGCCATTTAGGTTCTGTATTACCAATAGGTACTACATCATTCGCACTCCAGTTAACGGCACTCGTCATCTCCCCGTTACGTTTCAATAATATTTCATCTCCGGAAGCCGGATCAATACCTAATGAACGTACTACCCAGATACGGGAAAGAGATTCACCTTCTTCATAACGTGGCAACGGCGTATCTTTTAAATCTGATGCACTTTTATCATTTCTGTATTTCATCGCTTCCGATATTTTCAATAGTTTGTCAGTATTATGAGAACCGTTTACTGTAATTGTCCAATAAGCTTGTTTAGCAGTGTTTTTATAAGGAATAGCCGAGAGAGAAATTTCCCAACCCTTATTCTCTATCTTTCCCAGATTTTCCGGATAACTGCTGAAACCAAGAGAAGGAGCAAGACTTATATTGGCAACCATATTATCTGTTATTTTCCGATAATATTCCACACGTGCAGTAAAACGCTGATCGAAAAACCCGAGTTCCAAGGCAAGATTAGTACTTTTTGTAGTCTGCCATTTTAAACTTTCATTATGCATAGCCAAGATTTCCGAACCTGTTGCATCCGACGAGTAATAAGGAAGCAGTAAATTGGAATATGTATAATAACCATGTGCCTGATAAGGATCAAAACCTTGGGAACCGGTCGTACCGTATGTACCCCTCAAAATAAAATCAGAAATAAAAGATACATCTTTCAAAAAGTTCTCTTTTTTCAAATCCCAACGTAATCCGGTTGACCAGAAAGGAGCCCAACGGTTATTTTTTCCAAATTGAGAAGAACCGTCCAAGCGTATATTAAAGTCGAACGAATACTTATATTTATAAGAATAGCCTCCAGCAACTACCCAACCAATGGAGCGCGTTGTCCTCTCATCTCCTGTCACCTTCTCATTATATTTCTTACCAAACAACAAGTTATCCATATTATCATTCGGGAAACCAGTCACATAGTTTCCATAAGTCTCCGAATTATTCTCCAATACACTCATACGTGCATTAGCAGTCAGGTAGTGATCTTCCAGTTGCTTATTCCAGCTTCCTGTTAAATCTATGCCCCAATTGACAGCTTCGCTCTGACTTCTGCGGTAATCACCTCTTAAGGTAGGATCAGTCACATTATCAAAAAGCGTATGTTGTGCAGGACGAAAAATATCACGATGTCCTACGCTCTTGGACAGATTAAAAGCTCCTTCAAACCGTAATTCATTAGTAGGATTATATTCCACCTTGAAAAGTTCACGTACTGTAAAGTTTTTACTTTGGTCTTTACTGTTGAATGTCGTATTATACATCGGATTCAGGTAGCTCGACTCACCACCCACTCCTTCAAAATTATCAAGCCGTTTTTGTATTTCTCCGTTCTCTCCATACGGACGCAGATAAGGATTCAAGCGGGTATATTCACTAAAACTTCCCCACGGAGACTCATTAGCCACCGAATTATCCAACGTAATGCTATTCTTTAACAACACCTTTTTCAGACGATACTGAAAATCAAGTGAACCGGTCAGTACATCACGTTTGCTGTCTTTCATCACACCCGGAGAACTATTATATCCGACATACATCCGATAGCGTAAGGCTTCATCACCACCTTCCAGCGTAACTGTATGTCGTTGTTGGAAAGCTGTTTGCAAAGGCTTGTCCAGCCAATAAGTATTTACTCCTGCCAGCACTTCACGCAATTTAGATTGATAGAGCTGCCATTTTTCAACTGTTTCGCCGCCGTATGTATAAAGTCCGCTTTGCAACTCTGCATCTATCTTCTCTCTTGCATTCATCAAGTTATACCCGGTCATATCCGGAGCTTCAATACGAAGTTCCCCACCATAAGTCACCCAAATCCGTCCCGGTTTGGGAGTCTTGCTTTCGATAACAATTACTCCATTTGCCGCACGCGAACCATAAATAGCCGTAGCTGCCGCATCTTTCAACACAACGATGGAAGCAACACGGTCGGGATCCATATCAGCAAGTGTCTGTATACTGATTTCAAATCCGTCCATGATAAGCAGCGGTTGATTGGCATAGGTCTCATATTCGCCCTGAACTGCCAGCACATCATTACTGGTAGAATTAAAATCTACCGCAGACTGTGTAGCCATATCCATATTTGCACCGCCACGCATACGCATATCAGGCAGATTATTCGGATTAGACCCCATATTGATATTATCCATGATGCGAAGCCCGGGAGCGACAGCAGCTATCGCTTTAGCCACATTATTCGTACTATATTTTTTCAGGTCTTCACCCTTGATAGTAACAGCAGAACCGGTGAATCCCTCTTTCTTCCTATTGAACATACCTGTCACCACTACCTCATCCAGTGCCTTTGTATCAGACTTCATCACTACCGACATATAGGATGAAGGATTCAAGAACTGGGTTTCCAAACCTACATACGATATTCTGACTCGGCTATCTTTCGGAACATCAGAGAGCTGAAAATTACCATTATTATCTGTAATAGTACGGATATTACTAGAACCTTCCACTATAATAGTAGCACCAATAACCGGAAATCCGTCTTCCTCGGAAAAAACTTTTCCCTTTACTTGTGAGAAAAACTTCTTAGAATCTTTTTTTGTGATATTTATGAATTGTCCGTCAATGTGGTATTTTAACGGATTTTTTCCAATAATCACTTTCAATGCTTCATCAACTGTAGCTTTTTCTACTTTTCCTGTAGAAGTATAAGAACTGATTTCATCGTAGATAAAAAGCACTTTATATCCCGATACCTTTTCAAAACGTTTAAAAATAGAGGGCAACCCTTCATTTTTAAACTCCATTGTTAGTTGCTTTTCCTTACCTGTTTGTGCTTCAACACGCCATGAATAAGCAAAAAGGAAAAACAAGAATAAAACAATGAACTTTTGTGCTTGATTCTTTTTCATAAGCCTGAATAGTTAAATAATATTTCATTCTTTTAATTGTATACGAAGTTTAAAAAAGAATGGTTACCCTTAAAAGAGTTTTTTTTCAGAAATATATTTTTCTATTC
>DXOJ01000685.1 GCA_019412865.1 Bacteroides sp.
ATTCAATACCGGTTTCAGAATCGTACGGAATATCTCATCCTTATTGGTGAAATAATGATAGATATTACTCACCGTCACCCCTGCCCTCGAAGCTATTTCACGCATAGAGGCATCCTTGTATCCCTTTTCCAGAAACACTTCTTCGGCTGCCTTCAAGATTCCCTCTTGTATATCTCCTTTCAAAAATTGCATAGTATCGTTGCTATTTATCAATTCATATTTGTAACCTGTCTGTTCACCATCCGGGCAAATATACCATTTTTCTTTTTCAATTCCTCCGGTGTTCCCATTTCAGCAACACTTCCATTCTCCAATACTACAATTTTGTCGGCATTGGCAACGGTTCGCATACGGTGCGCAATAATCAGCACCGTTTTGTTACGTACCAATTCAGATATACCCGCCTGTATCTTGGTTTCATTCTCAACATCAAGCGAAGCCGTAGCCTCATCCAACAGAACAATCGGAGCATCCTTCAACAAAGCGCGGGCAATGGAAATACGCTGACGCTCACCGCCGGATAATGTTTCTCCATTCTCACCGATAATCGTCTGGTATCCCTGCGGCATTTTAGTGACAAACTCATCACATTGTGCCAAGCGGGCAACTCTCCGGACTTCCTCATCCGTAGCATCCCGTTTGCCAATACGGATATTATCCATAATGGAAGCATTGAAAAGAACTACATCCTGAAAGACAACGGAATAGTTTTTCAACAAAGTTTCAGGATCAATCCGACTGATATCCTGCCCGCCGAGGGTAATCTTTCCCGACTGGATATCCCAGAAACGTGCCGCCAACCTGGCCGCCGTACTCTTGCCACTACCCGAAGGACCAACCAAAGCCGTTTTTTCACCTTGCCGGGCAATAAAAGACAAGTTATTCAGAATTTGTTTTCCCTGCTCATAAGCAAAGTCTACCTGTCTGAATTCGATATCATAACCTTGAGGAGTGAATTCGGTAGTCCCGTTTTGTACCGGCAATGCTTCCATCTCATTCATTCTATTGATACGCACATCCAAATAGAACAAAGCGGCAATATTATTCATCACCTCACTGACCGGAGCATACACACGCGACCCGATAACCATAAATATAAGATAGGTAAACAAATCAACCGTACCCGAAGCCAAGAGATTGGCACCAACGATAATAACGCTTGCCAGTCCGAGTTTCAATACACTCTGGGAACCGTTTACCAACATGCCGAGCACCAGTTCATTACGAGTCAATACCTTTTCATAGGTATCAATGCTCGCATCCAGTTTTTCCAGATAGTCTCTCTCCTGATTGTAGGATTTTATCTCCTGAATGGTATCGAGTCCTTCCTGGATATGCTCGGTCACCATCCGCTTGTTCAGATAATTACTTTCATTGCTTTTCTGTATTTCCTTCTTCGAGAAAAGAAGGATTGCGGCAGCAAGCGGCACTACCCAGAACAAAGTAATCGTCAACTGCCAGTTATAAAATGCCATGCCGACGGTAATAAGCAGAATACTGATAATGGAAGCAAACAACTGGGGAACCGCATGCGAGAAAGTATGCTCGAGATCAGTGCAGTCATCCATAATCGTGGCGGTGAGGTCGGAAAGATTCTTTTCGCCAAAGAAAGCCAGAGGCAACTTGCGAAGTTTTTCCGCCAATGAGATACGCCGGTTTGCACTCTCATCATAAACGGTGGTATAGGTACTACGATATTGCAATACCGCAAATATATACATGACTATCATAAAGACAATACCGAGTATGCTATAATAGAGAATACCATGCGTCACCGAAGCCGAAGGCTGAAACACAGGACGAAGATATTCCTCAAGAAAAAGAAAAACAAATACCGCCGGCAACATCAATACAATATCGAGCAGTGTAGTGAAAAACACACCTTTACAGAAATCTTTCGCTCCTTTAGTTGAAAGGGCAAAACGTCTTTTTATTACTTCAATCATTAGAAACCTCCTTTCCTATTGTCCAGCGAACAGATTGCTGGTATTCATTCCACATATGATAATAGATGCCTTGTTTTCCAAGCAGGTTGGCATGTGTACCTTGTTCCGCAATCTTCCCCTTGTCAATGACGAGGATATTGTCGGCATCAGTGATGCTTGAAAGACGATGAGCAATCATCAATACGGTTTTTCCTTTTGTCAGTTCTTTCAAGGCTTGCTGGATGAGATGCTCATTTTCGGGGTCGGCAAAAGCAGTCGCCTCATCCAGTACAATGATGGGAGCATTTTTCAGGATTGCACGTGCCAGTACGATCCGTTGCTGTTCCCCGCCAGAGAGATATGTTCCCTCCGTACCAATCTTCGTATTCAGTCCGAACGGAAGTTTATTGATAATTTCCCGGCATTGTGCCATATCTACTGCCCGTTCCACTTCCTCCATTGTCGCGTCGGGATTACCATATTTGATATTTTCGAGCAGAGAAGTCTTGAACAGCTTTGTATTCTGGAACACGAAAGAAATATATTTCATCAGTTCTTCGGGAGCGATTTCTCTTACATTGATGCCACCTATTAAAACTTTCCCTTCCGTTGCCTCCCAGAAACGGGGAACTAGACGGGCAATCGTTGTTTTCCCTCCGCCCGAAGCTCCGACAAGAGCTACTGTGTTTCCTTGCGGAATAGTGAAACTAACATCATCCACCGCCTTTTGATTAGCTCCCGGATAGCTGAAGGAAACTTTTTCGAACTGAATACTGAATTCCTTTACCGGTTGTGGATGCTCTACAACAGTCAGGTGCTCATAAGCAACCAGATTCTCAAGACGTCCGATAGCTTCACTCGCCTGCCCCAAAGCCTGATTGAGATACATACTCTTCATGATACTTTGGGAGAATACAGGAGTAATGAGAACAAACAGGAAGAAATTAAGTAATACCGATGCATAATTACCTGAATAACCAATCAGCAAAATAGCCAACGGAGCAAGGAAAAACACAAAACCATTGATTATTACGGTATAGAGCGACATCGGCTTCTCCCACATTCGTGTATAGCCGAATACCATTTTATTATAATTCATGATACAGCGGTGAAAGTTCTTGAAAGAATAAATAGTCTGCTGGAAAACCTTCACTACGGGAATTCCTCTCACATACTCTACAGCTTCGGTATTCATTTCCTCCAGAGAGGTCATGTAGCTTTTCATAAACTGCCGTCCCTCCGCATTCATCATAAAACCCATAACCAGCATGGCAATAATTACAGGGACGATACATGCCAGACCGAGTATCCAATCGAACACAAAAATCAGTATGGCAGCTACCAACGGCACTAGAAAAGTAGCCGCAAGATCAGGCAACTGATGTGCCAGAAAACTATGGGTAACCCCTGCATTGTCATCTATAATCTTGCGAATACGTCCACTCGTATTAATGTCAAAGAAGCCGAGAGGCATACGCACTATCTGGCGCATGGCTTCTTTGCGCAAATTCGATTCAACCCGAAAAGCTGCAAGATGCGAAGACATCAATGCGGCAAAATAAAGGACGATGCTCGCCACGGCCATGCCTGCCGCCCACCAGGCATACGTCACCACATTACCGGAAGAGGTTATCTCTCCGTGTTCAAGCAGTTCTCTCACAATCAGCCAAATAAGGATATAAGGCAACATGCCCGCCAGGGCACTTAGGGCAGACAGCAGCATTGCCGCAGGCAAAAGCACTTTCCGTTTACCCATGTAGTTCTGAAGTTTTTTCAATGTACTCATAACGTACGTTCAATCTATATTAAGTTCGACAATCATTTAACTTATCGCTTGTTTTCAAAAAAGAACAATATTCGAAATCGTTCAAAAAAAAGAGAGCTTATATTTCTATAAGCTCTCTTCATCCCATTCAATCCGGTGCATGTGCACCTTTGATATATGATTAATCTCGACTCGTCTCTCACTGATTCGCATAAGTTTTCAATTATTTTCTGCAAAGGTACGGCTCGTCGGCAAGACGGACAATACCTAAAAATAATGAAATTTGCTATTCAGACTATAACGAATAAGTAATGATTGAAACAACAGAATAGTTATTCATGTTTCAGCCATGCACTTGGCAATACTTCTTTTTCACCTTTTTCATTCACCAGTTCCATCTGCAATACGCCTCCGTTACAATCGAAGTAACGCACCTCTATCGGATGAAGCCCGGCTTTCAAAGCCTTCTGCACAATAATCTCTACCGGCGAATGTGCTCCATCATTATCTCCCAACAATTCACCGTCAAGCATTAACGTGCTACCGTCGTCCGAGAGAAGGGCAAATGTATAGATACCATCGGCAGGAACTTCCAGATAGCCGGTCAATACCAGACCGATATTTCCTTTCACCTCTTCGGGAATGGATACCGATTCCACCACATACTCCCCTTTGACAGGAGCTGCATCAATATCCGCACAAAGATTACCACGGAAATCGTGCCATACTGCTTTCAAGCCGGGCTGCAAAGCGGCCGGAGCAGTCACCGCCTCCGCATAAGGAGCCTTTACATACTTGGTACGCACCACATCCGAAGGAGAACCATCCGGACGGAAAGTGCGGAAAGCGAAATCCGTAGTCTTCCCAACTTCCAAAGCACCGTTATAAAGAGCTGATTCTTTGGTAGGCATACTGCCGTCTGTCGTATACCGTATTTCAGTACCGGGTAACGGGCAAGTCAACTCCACAGTTGTTTCATCAATAAATGCATTCACTTTATAGAATCCCTGCAAGTCAGGCACCCTATAATTTACCCTCATCACATCCATCCGCTTAAATTGCGGAACAAGCTGACGATAAAATTCTTCGAGACCCGGTTTAGCTGTCGGCTCCGCCCAAGCTATTTCACTCAACGCTATCATACGGGGAACAATCAAATATTCAATGCGCTTCATTGTCGGAATCCATTCAGCCCAGAGATTCGCCTGCACACCCCAGATATATTTCTTCTGTTCCGGTGATAACCGCTCGTCTGCACACGGATCATACGCAAGTATTTTCTTTACTGAATTCTGATCCTGCGCATAATCGAAATAGAAATATTCATTCGGACAAGCAATCACTTTCTGCTTTTGTGCAGTTGCCGTAGGCAATGCATCTTTCGCCCAACTTCTCCACCATGTAATGGCAGCATCGGAAGATAATCCGTCGGATACCACTTCATCCCAGCCTATGAGTTTCTTTCCATTGGCAAGGAAGAATTTCTCCATGTCACGTACAAACCATGCCTGAAGTTCTTCTACCGAACCCAGTTTCTCCGTACGAATCCGTTTCTGACAAAGAGGACATTTCTTCCAGTTGGCTTTTTCCACTTCATCACCACCCATGTGCACATATTCATAAGAGAAAAGTTCAAAAACTTCTTTGAACACATTCTGACAGAACTCCAGCGTTGTATCTTTGCCCGGACAGATAGGAGAAGAGAAAGTTTCCCCCCACCCGATTAATCCGTCGCACGCCAATTCCGGATATTGACCGATAGCTGCCAGGAAATGTCCCGGCATATCAATCTCGGGAATGACATCAATGCCTCTTTGCGTAGCATAGGCTACTATTTCTTTTATATCATCATGAGTGTAATAACCTCCATACAGCGTATCTCCTTCCACAATGCGTATCTTATCTTCCGGAATCAGGAAATCGGTATTATCTTCTTCTTTCGCACGTGCCATACAGGTACGATCCTGCGTATTGAATTTACGCCAGGCCCCTTTTTCTGTAAGCAACGGGTACTTCTCGATCTCTATACGCCAACCCTGATCGTCAGACAGATGCCAGTGGAATTTATTAAGTTTATACAAAGACATCAGATCTAATACATGCTTCACTTCTTTTTTATTCCAGAAATGGCGGGAAGCATCCAACATAAATCCACGCCATTCAAACCGTGGCGCATCTTCTATTTGCACGACAGGGATAGAATAATTCTGTTTCTCTCCCTGCACTTCTATCGTTGCAGGAAGCAACTGGCGAATAGTAGTAATAGCAGAAATAATACCTGAATAGTCAGTTGCCTCTACCCGAATATACTCCGGCGTAGACTCAAGTTTATAAGAGCCGGGCTTTCCAACAGTATCCTTCAACTGAAAATACATATCTACCTGACTCTTATCGGTAGTGACTTCAACAGAAGACGATATGACATTCCGAAGAATCTCCTGCAGATACCCGACAGCCGGAAACAAGGACTGATCGGAAACCCCAATCTTCATTCCATCTTTTAAAACAAACGAGCCAGACTGC
>DXOJ01000686.1 GCA_019412865.1 Bacteroides sp.
AATAATCGTAGTTCGTAGAACTACGAACAATTATTCCAAAAAAAAGGTACTGCTATTCACAGCACGATGTACCTTTACATTTACAGTCCCCTAAAAAAGCTGCAAACAATTTTCGGGCAAGTTCCCAGTTCTCCCGGTTTATACAATACCGGACTTTGGGCGTTTCTATTTCCCCCTGAATTAAGCCAGCTTCTTTCAATTCTTTCAAATGCTGCGAAACGGTTGCTTTAGCAATAGGTAGTTCTTCGTGAATATCACCGAAGAAGCAACTATCTTGTTTTGCCAAGAAAGCAAGAATAGCCATCCGTGCCGGATGTCCCATTGCTTTGGCAAACCGAGCAATCTGTTCCTGCTCTGTTGTGTACTGTTTCTCTTTCACTCCAATTCTCCTTTCTTCTTTGTTGTTCGCAAAACTACGAACAATATTTTGAATAGCCAAATAATACGGCATATTTTTTCGGATAGGTGCAAGGTGCAAGTATATATCTATATATATAGCTTGCACCTTGCACCTAAGCTGAAACATTTATATACAGAGATTTGCGTAATTAAAAAATGTGTTGTATCTTTGAACCCGTGAGATAGGCAGACAAACAGCGGACAAAGCCGGACAAATAACCCTGCAAAAATCGTTACTGTTTCGTTACCTATTTGAAATTTTGGAAAATAAAAAGCTGATTTATAGGCGGTTAGATGTTTGGGTTCAATACCCTGTCTCTCCGCTAGAAAGCAGCTTTTTGCTGCTTTCTGTTTTTATGGAGAGTTTTTTCTCTAGTTGGTAATTGTAAGGAGAGGTGCTCGAGTGGTTGAAGAGGCACGCCTGGAAAGCGTGTATACCCCTAAAGGGTATCACGAGTTCGAATCTCGTTCTCTCCGCATCATTTTTTTACATTTTAATATTAATGAACGGCTGTTTTGACTTATCAAGGCAGCCGTTTGTTTTATATTGTTTTCGGGAATTCGGTTATTCCAATTCTTCAATAATCTTCTTTACATCTACCGGTTGTAATCGACCATATACCTTCTCGCCGATCATCACTACCGGAGCCAGTCCGCAGGCGCCTACACAACGCAGACAGTCTAATGAGAACTTTCCGTCCGGGGTAGTGTCACCGACTTCGATACCTAATACACGTTTGAACTCTTCCAGCAGTTTTTCTGAACCACGTACATAACAAGCTGTACCCATGCAAACAGAGATGGAATGTTTTCCTTTGGGAGTCATGGTAAAGAAAGTATAGAAAGTGACGACACCATACACTTTCGATACGGGAATTCCAAGTTTGGAAGCGATAATCCGTTGCGTTTCCTCGGGTAGATACCCTTGCAAATGCTGTGCCTCATGCAAAATATTGATAAGTTCGCCCGGTTTGTTTCCATGCTTGTCGCAGATCGTTTTGATTTGCTCTGCCATGTCACAGGCTAGTTTGATATCTGACATAATACTCTTCATTTATAAAGTTAATCAATCGCTTTGTTGAAATAATGCGTATGCAGGAGAGTTTCCGATTTCTCACCCAGCGGTTTGCCGAGATAATCCTCGTATAATGTCTTGATATACGGATTCTCGTGCGATTTGCGCAAAGGTTTGTTGGCGTCTTCACGGTAAAGTGCGTTGGCGCGTGCATAGAGTATTTCCGAGTTGCCGTGATGCAAAGGCTGCCCGCCGCCACCGATACAGCCTCCGGGGCAAGCCATAATTTCGATTACATGATATTCGTTATGTCCGTTCCGTATATCTTCCAGTAGATGACGAGCGTTGCCTAGTCCGTGTGCGATGCCTACTTTTAATTCAAATCCGTTTAGGTTAATGGTAGCACGACGGACGCCATTTAGTCCGCGTACCTGTTCGAAATTTACATTTTTCAAAGGTTCTCCGGTATAGATTTCATAGACAGAACGGAGGGCGGCTTCCATTACACCACCTGTTGTTCCGAAAATGACACCGGCACCTGTCGATTCACCCATCGGGTTGTCGAATGGGCTGTCCAGTACGAGAGGGAACCCGATATTGGCACGTTTAATTAGTCGTGCCAGTTCACGGGTAGAGATAGAATAATCCACATCGGGGATACCGTTCACTTTGAATTCATCACGTGCACATTCGTACTTTTTAGCCAGACAAGGCATGATAGATACGACAACCAGTTTTTCTCTGGGTATGCCCATTTTCTCCGCCCAATAGGATTTGGCAATGGAACCGAACATCTGTTGTGGGGAGCGGGCGGTGGACGGAATGTCCAGCATGTCCGGGAAATGATGTTCGAAGAAGTTGACCCATGCCGGACAGCAGGAAGTCAGGATAGGTAATCGTACGGATTTATCTCCGTTGAGATAACGTGTCAGGCGGTTCAGAATTTCAGAACCCTCTTCCATAATGGTAAGGTCGGCTGCAAAATCAGTATCGAATACATAGTCGAATCCCAGTTCGCGAAGTGCATACACCATTTTCCCGGTTACCAGAGTGCCGGGAGGAAATCCGAATTCTTCACCTAGGGCCGCCCGTACGGCAGGTGCGGTCTGCACAATCACTACTTTGTCCGGATTAGCCAGATCGTCGAGCAGACGGTTGGTGTAGTCACGTTCTGTTAATGCGCCTACGGGACAGACAGCCACGCACTGACCGCAGTAAGTACATTCACTTTCCGTCATCATTCGGTCAAAGGCAGGAGCGATGGTTGTATTGAATCCGCGACGGATGGCACCCAATGCTCCGACCGTCTGTACATCATTGCAAACACTTTCACAACGGCGACAGAAAATGCATTTATCCATATTACGGACGATAGAAGCGGTAATTTCCCGTTTGCGGGGGGACAGCTCACCGCCATTGAAAGGCATTTCGCGAATGTTGAAACGCAGTGCTAACGTTTGGAGCTCGCAGTTGCCGCATTTAGGGCAAGTGAGGCAGTCATTGGGGTGATCCGAAAGGATCAGTTCAGCCACCACTTTGCGAGCGTTCATTACGCGCAGGGTACTGGTTTTTACTACCATGCCCTCCGTGCAACGGGTAGCGCAGGCAGGAGCCAGGTTGCGCCGTCCCATCACTTCAACCACACAAATACGGCAGGAAGCCGGATTATTTTTTATACAGGTTCCTTTCAGGTCGATATGACACAGCGTAGGTATATTGATACCGATTTTGATAGCGGCTTCAAGAATAGTGCTTCCCTCGGGCACAGTGATGAAATGACCGTCTATCTGGAGAGTAATTTGTTTTTCTTCCATAGTAAATAAGATTTTAGCAGACAAGAATAGCGTTGAATTTGCAGCGTGCCATACACATGCCGCATTTGATACATTTATCGGGAGCAATGACATGTGGCTTACGCACCAGTCCGCTGATAGCATCCGCCGGACAGTTTTTGGCGCATAGATGACAACCAATGCAACGTTCCGGACTGATGGTATATGTTAATAGTGATTTACATTGCTTGGCGCGACAAGTCTTATCCCGCACGTGCTCCATATATTCATCGTAGAAGTTATCCAATGTGGATAAAACGGGATTCGGAGAGGTTTGTCCCAGTCCGCAGAGGGCCGTATCTTTGATGACTTGTCCCAAAGTGGCAAGTGTGTCCAGGTCTTTTTCTGTGCCTTTTCCTTCTGTAATCTTGTTCAGTAGTTCCAACAGACGTTTGTTTCCAATGCGGCAAGGTGTGCATTTCCCGCAGGACTCTTCCACTGTAAAATCCAGATAAAAGCGGGCTACGGATACCATGCAGTCGTCCTCATCCATGACAATCATCCCTCCTGAACCCATCATGGAACCGGCCGAGAGAAGGTTGTCAAAGTCAATGGGAGTGTCCAGATGTTTTTCTGTCAGACAGCCGCCTGACGGTCCTCCTGTTTGTACAGCTTTGAACTTCTTTCCGCCTTTGATGCCTCCTCCGATTTCGTAGATTACTTCCCGAAGAGTAGTTCCCATCGGCACTTCGATCAGTCCGACATTATTAATCTTTCCGGCAAGAGCAAACACTTTGGTTCCTTTGGAACGTTCTGTGCCAATCGTTGCAAACCAGTCGGCTCCTTTGGTTAGAATAATGGGAATATTGGCAAGCGTTTCCACATTATTTACATTGGTTGGTTTTCCCAGATAACCGGATTCGGCAGGGAAGGGAGGTTTCAGAGTCGGCTCTCCCCGTTTTCCTTCCATCGAATGAATAAGGGCAGTTTCTTCTCCGCAGACAAAAGCTCCGGCTCCGTATCGTATTTCTATGTCGAAACTGAAATCTGTTCCTAAGATATGATCCCCCAGTAATCCGTATTCGCGTGCCTGATTGATAGCTGTTTTCAGTCGGTTGATAGCTAACGGATATTCGGCACGGATATATACTAATCCTTTGGTAGACCCGATGGAATAACCGCAGACACACATCGCTTCTACAATCGAATGTGGGTCGCCCTCCATAATGGAACGGTCCATGAATGCACCGGGATCTCCTTCGTCGGCGTTACAAACCACGTATTTGACATCCGACTGTTGTTTGTTGGCAAATTCCCATTTCAGTCCCGTCGGGAAACCGCCACCGCCACGTCCGCGAAGTCCCGAACGTTTGATAATATCAATAACGTCCGTCGGCTGTTTGTTAAGCAGGCAATCGGCCAATGCAAAGTATCCTTCACGGGCGATATACTCTTCAATATTTTCGGGATCGATAAAACCACAGTTACGCAATGCGATGCGGAGTTGTTTCCGGTAGAAATCCATGTGCTTGGAGTCGCTGACGGTATGTTCCGTTTTAGGATCTACATACAGCAACCGTTCGATTCTTCGTCCTCCGATGATATGCTCGTTGATGATTTCTTCCGCATCTTCGGGAGTGACTTGGGTGTAAAAGGTATTATCGGGGATAATTTTCACGATAGGACCTTTTTCACAGAAGCCGAAACAGCCTACGGTGATGACTTCTACTTTGTCGGTGATTTCGTTCTTTTTAATGGCTTTTAGAAGATTGTCTGTAATACCCTGGCTGGAAGATGCCTTACAGCCTGTACCACCGCAGATCAGAATCTGAAGATGTTGCGCACCGGATGCCAGTCCGTAACACTTTTCAGTCACCTTTTCATTGCTTTCTTCGCGCAATGAAAGATTGTGCTTTGCTCTCTTCCTGATTGTTGCCAAATCATGGATAGATAAAATTTTCATAAGTATCAGAATTGTTAGTCGGTTTTTTGCAAATATAATTCTTTGTTTGAAATAACAGCGTAGTCTCGTACAAATAAAATTGATCTTCGACGGAGGATTTAGGTAAATAAATCTCTATCTTCGTATTTAATAGGTATCAAACCTAAAAAATATAACTGAAATATGAGACGAATTTTACTTGGACTATGTTTTCTATCTTTTCTGAACATTGCATCCGGACAAGAGATTCCTTTGCCGGAAAAGATGCCGCAGGCACATCCGCGGGTACTGACTACTCCGGCGGGAAAGCAGGAAACATGGAAGCTGATTAAAAAAGAAGAATGGGCGAAAGATGTTTTCAATAAATTGAAGGAACGGACGGAAGTATATACGAACCTGACGGATGCTCAACCGGCGTGGTTGCTGTCTCGTTTGGCAATGTACTGGAAGTCTCATGCCACGGAAGTATATGTGAAAGGTGAAACGTTCGACCATGCAGGTGGTGAAAGAGCTCCTTATCCCACTGTGCGCTACACGGGAACCCGTGGCACAGCTGCTACCCACGGTCGTCCCAAATTGGCGGATGTCGTTCCTTATGATGATGAGGACGGGAATGTCACTTTCTGCAATAATGCACTTCCTGACCGTCCTATGGAGAGTGTACACCCATCCAAAACAGGCCGGAATATTGAAAGCCTGAACTGCGAAATCCTGGGAATTGCCCGTGATGCCGCTTTCCTTTATTGGATGACGGATGAAGAGAAATTCGCTAAACTTGCCGCAGGGGTCTTTGATACATATATGACAGGCATTTATTATAGAAACGTGCCCATCGACCTGAATCACGGCCATCAGCAAACATTGGTAGGATTGACTTCTTTCGAAGTCATCCATGAAGACGCACTCCATATCGCTGTCCCTTTATATGATTTTCTATATAATTACCTAAAGGCCAATTACCCGGATAAAATGGAAATCTACGCCGGAGCTTTTAAGAAATGGGCGGATAATATCATTGCGAACGGTGTACCTCATAACAACTGGAATTTGCTACAGGCACGGTTTGTTATGAATGTCGGATTGGTATTGGAAGACAATAAAGAATATGCCGACGGAAAAGGACGTGAATATTATATCGACTATGTGATGAACCGTTCCAGCATCCGCCAGTGGAGTCTGACGCGATTGGCAGATTATGGTTTCGATATAAATACGGGAATTTGGGCAGAATGTCCGGGATATAGCAGTGTGGTAATCAATGATTATGCCAATTTTGTGAATCAGTTTGATACGAATCTGCAATATGATTTGGTGAAAGCAATGCCTATATTGTCGAAAGCGGTAGCAACCACTCCCGAATATCTGTTTCCCAACCGTATGATTTGTGGCTTTGGAGATACGCATCCGGGATATTTGAGTACGAATTTCTTTATCCGTATGATACAGAATGCACAGGCGAACGGGAAGAAAGAACAGGAAAATTATTTCACGGCTTTGCTGAAATGCCTGAACCCGGATTTGGGAAATGATAAAACAGAAAAGAAGAATGTGCGTGTATCTGTCAACTCTTTCTTTGAAGATAAACCGCTGGCGCTAAATCCCAAAGTGCAGCCGGGAAAGATAGAAGATTATGTTTCTCCTTTGTTTTATGCTCCCAATGTGTCATGGCTGGTACAGCGCAACGGTATGCATCCGCGCAACAGTTTGATGATTTCGTTGAATGGCAGTGAAGGGAACCACATGCACGCTAACGGCATTTCGATGGAACTTTATGGAAAAGGATACGTACTGGGGCCGGATGCAGGTATCGGGCTTTTCCTGTATAGCGGACTTGATTATGCGGAATATTATTCTCAATTCCCCAGTCATAATACAGTTTGTGTGGATGGAATATCGAGCTATCCGGTGATGAAAAGTAACCATTCTTTTGATTTGCTTTCCTGTTTCCCGGCATCAGCGGAACCGGGCAAAGCATTTACGTCCGTTACTTACAGTAACCTTTATTTTCGTGAACCGGAAAGCAGGGCGGATCAGACCCGTATGATGAGTATTGTCACTACTGGGGCGGAGACGGGGTATTATGTCGATGTATTCCGCAGCCGGAAAGAGAAAGGAGGCGATAAGATGCACGATTACTTCTATCACAACCTTGGGCAGACTTTGACATTGACGGCAGCAGATGGCAGCGACCTGAATCTCCAGCCTACGGAAGAACTCGCCTTTGCAGGCGCACATCTTTACGCTTATTCCTATTTATATGATAAGAAAGTGGCTGCGACCAATAAGGATGTCAAGGCAACTTTCACCATAGATATGAAAGATAAGGACGGCGATGATATATACATGAATCTTTGGATGAAAGGCGAACCGGATCGTGAAGTCTTTACGGCTTTGGCGCCAATGACCGAAGGGCTAAGCCGTACACCGAATATGCCCTATAATATAAAGGAGCAGCCGACGCTGACATTTGTTGCCCGTCAGCATGGAGAAGCTTGGAATCGTCCTTTTGTCTCGATATATGAACCGAGTACGAAAAAGGAACCGTCTGCTATTCAGTCCGTCTCTTACTTTGATGCAGAAGGAGCAGGTTTGGAAGATTTTGCCGGAATCTGTGTGAAAAGCAAAAACGGACGTATAGATCATATCTTCTCTCTATCTGATGCTGCACAAACCGCTACTTATCAAGGAATGAAAGTGAAAGCGGATTATGCTGTTATCAGCAATGAATATGCAGGAAACCGGACGTTGTTTTTAGGGAATGGAACCCAATTGGTTGCACCCGGGGTAATGATTCAGACCGACAATGCCGCTAATGTATTGCTCGAAAAGAAAGAAGGGAAATGGTATATTATTTCTTCTGCTCCCTGTACGGTTGTTATCGGCGATAAGAAGATAAAATCCGATGCTGCGTCGGAGCCTATGTTGTTGCGTATCTGATGTTTCATTGGTAATAAAGAAAAATTGTATATCTTATCCGTAGTATGGTATATTATGGCCTAAGATGGAAATTGTTGCAATAAAAAACAAAAAAAGCGGCCGCACATTACCGCACAGCCGCCTTTCATTTC